>JAYTGY010000456.1:0-3072 GCA_043733065.1 Ferruginibacter sp. | reverse complement strand
AATTAAATACCTAAATGCCCATTTCCATTGTATGGTATAATTTGTTATTCCTGCTTTTTCAAAAATTGCTATCCATTCTTTTTTATGAAACCCTCTAGCCACAGAAAGGGATGCATCATTTTTTACAAGATACGACTTTGAAAATAATTTTGTAAGCCATTTTATAAGATAATAAGCAATGGTGTTGCGTTGTAAATCGTTTATAAAAAACCCTTTTTTGCTATTTTCTTTCATCCATTGTAGCATAAAAACCAATTCTGCTTCTGTAAAATGATGGCAAAATAATGAAGAGAAAATAACATCTGGTTTACAGTCAAAATTTACTTTGCTGTAATCGCTTGCTATCCAAGTTGCGGGTAATGATGGGTATTGTTGTTTTGCAAAATCGATGCATGCTTTTTTTAAATCTATTCCAGTAAAGAAGGAATGTATAGTTTTTAATTTTAAAATAGCCTGTAAATTATCTCCACCACCGCAGCCAATTTCGCAGATATGTAAACTGTCTTTTTCTTTGATGAATTTTTTTACGCCATCAACTGTTATTGCATGCCCCCCAAGCAATGTATTTATGCTGTTTAATTCTTGCATGGTACGCTTAATATCTTCAAATGGGATATTATCATCATCCAATAATTCTTTGGTATAACTTCTATGAGTAAGATTAACCATAAGTTGCAGTAAAAGTTTCCATGGTTAAACCTGGGCCAAATGCGGCGCCAAATACTATTTCATCATGTAGTATGTTATTCATTATTTTTTCTAACACAAATAAAACAGTGGGCGAACTCATGTTGCCATAATCGTTTAATACTTCGTAAGAATTTTTAAACGCCAGTTTATCTATTTGTAAAGTATCAGCAATTGTATCTACTATTTTTTTACCACCTGGATGTATGCACCAATGTGTAATATTGTCTTTGGTTCTATTCGTTTTTTGTAAAGCAGATGCTACTAAAGTTTCAAAATCTGCTTTTATTAGTTCGGGAATATAGCCACTCAGCGTCATTAAAAAACCGTTAGATGATAATTCCCAAGCCATATCTTTTCTACCATCAAAATTTACATCACTAAAAAAGTTTTCTATTTGTAAACCTTTGCCAGCATCATTGTGTTGCATTAAAATGGCTGCACATCCATCTGCAAAAAGTAAGGAAGATGTAAGATTATCAACGGTAGGTTCTGTTTGAAAATGAAGGGTACAAAACTCTGTACATACAATTACTACGTTTGCATTTTTATCGTTATTGCAGAATGCATCTCCCAATTTCATCGCATGTATGGCAGCATAGCAGCCCATAAAATTTACCGATGTACGAAAAATATTTTTCGGTAAATCCATTAATTCTATTAATTGTAAATCTAAGCCTGGTGCACTCATGCCTGTACAACTTACGGTTATAAGGTGTGTTACATCTTTTGTTTCTATTTTACCTGCTATACATTTTATAATCGTTTCCGCAGAAAGTTTAGCTGCATGCTGATTATACACTTCCATTCTTTTACCTATACTTGGTACTGGTAATAAATCTTCTGCCTCATTAAAGAAAACCCTTTCTTTTTTATATAAATCAAAATCCGGAATAACAGAATAACGATACTCAATGCCACTATGATTGTACAAAAATTTTAGTTTTCTTGTGTCTCCTTCATTTTTGTTATATACTTTGTCTGCGAAATCAAATAAAGTACTTTGTGCATGCTTATATGTAGGCACGCCAGATGCTATAGAAATTATTTTACTCAAAATTTTTCGATTAATAATACAGCAATAAATGCTGCATTGGTACAAATAGATGCGATAACATTCATACGCATCGTATTTTTAAAATTTGCTTCTGTTTTATCTCTTCTCACTTTCATCATCCACCAAAAAAAATAAAATAAAACTGGCAATGTAAAAATGGTAATTGTAATAATATTTATAAAATCTAGATTAAACCCAAAATAAATGGCAAGTGTCGTCATTGCCATAAAAAAAGTTAGACCTGTAAAAATGAACGTGCCATTATACCCTAATAACATGCTGAGTGTTTTTACGCCATCAGCTTTATCTTGCTCATGCTGGTAAATTTGTGTGAGTGGGTAAAAACTCCCAATTAATAGTGCACTAGCAATCATTGGTAAATAAGGGAACGATAAATTTTTATCAACACTAGAACCAAAGTTTACAAAAAAATAAACCACCGCTCCTTGAAAAATAATGGTAACAATGAAACCAATGATTGGATATTTTTTTAAACGAATACCTCTATAACTATATGCACGAGAAGCTGCAATGAAACCAGCAACACAAATGGCGCAATAGACGCTAATAAATGCACTTGCAATTAATGCAACAATATCCATTACGATTGTTACATAAAATAATTCTTTGGTTGGCATTAATGGATTTTTTAAACCGCCAATACTGTCAGTGTCTTTATCCATGTAGCTATTATAGCCGTTGCTTGCTGGGTAAACCAATAAATGAAGAATAATAAAAATAGAAATAGCATGTACAAGATGAATACGCTGAACCTGACTTAATGCGAACCAAAATACGGGCATTAAAAAAAAAGAAAACTTAATACGGAGTAATTGTAACGTAGAAGCCTGTACCATTCAAATGTTTTGATGTAATTTACGCTTTATATTGGATAAAAGTTTTTTACTGGTAATTTTGCAACTGTCAATTTTTTTATGATAAAATTATTACGAATTTTTGGTTGGGGTTTGATGATAAGCTTTCTTGGTTCGTTGCCTTTGGGTACTTTAAATGTGGCAGCCATGCAATTGGGTATTTATGAAAGTATAAAAAATGCCATCCTATTTTCTTTGGGATCTTTATTGGTAGAAATGATTTATGTGCGTATTTCTTTGGTAGGAATAAATTGGATAAACAAGCAGCAAAAGTTGATGAACATTATGCAATGGATAACTTTTGGGATTATCGTTGTGCTAGCTTGTGCAAGTTTTTATGCAGCCATGCAAACATCAACTGGTACTGAAAACGTTGGTATAAATCCTTATGAAAATATAAATATTAATCGTTTTTTATTGGGCATGGGTTTGTGTGCTATAAATCCTGTACAA
>JAYTGY010000455.1:0-2394 GCA_043733065.1 Ferruginibacter sp. | reverse complement strand
GAAAGCAATGTGCCAATTATAGCACTTACTGCTCATGCATTGCCTGGCGAAAGAGAAAAGTGCTTAAAAGCGGGCATGAATGAATATATTTCGAAACCTATAGATGCAAGTAAATTATTTGAAAGTATTTATGATATGCTTAGATCTTCTATAGCCTCGCAAATGCAAGAAGTAGAACAAGTAACAAATTTCCAAAATTTAAAAGATACCATGCAAGGCAAAAAAGCTGCTATAACAGAAATGTTGGGATATCTTTTACAACAAGTGCCTATTTATCTTTCGGAACTAAAAGATGCAGTAGAAAAAACGGCATATCCTGATATAGCAAAGCTTGCCCATAAAATAAAATCGGCCATTCTCATTATGGGCGCTAAGCATTTAGAACCATTGTTAAATGATTTAGAGCAAAAAGCAAAAAATAGTAGCGATATAGAAAATATTATTTTGCTGAATAATGAATTAAATGAAAATTGTAAACAAGCCATGAAAGAAGTAATGGAAGAAAAGGTAAGAATTAAATAGTGTGTAAGATATTTAACAGCCCCCATAAGTTAAAAGAAGAGTATGACAACTGAACTAAAAGAAAATTTGAAACAAATAATATTACTGAGAAATATTATTAACGATGATGAAAACGAAAGGTTAGAAATAAGCTATTCATTAAATGAAAATATTGCCCAAATGCTTGCTGCCGTACAACTTCATATAAAAATGGCTAAAAGCAAAATTAGTGATGAAGGCAAAATTTATATTGAAGAGGCTGAAACTATTTTAAAAGAAGCCATTATGGAAGTAAAAACATTGGCATCGAGTATTTCTCCATTTACATTAAAAAATATTGGCTTTGTAAATTTATTACATGATTTGGTATTACTAATAGAAAACCATCATGAAATAGAATGCAATGTTATTATAAACGATAATGCTATTAAAGCCATTTCGATAAATACACAAAATATTTTTTACCAAATTTTACAATTACAAACCATTAATATTTTAAAATGCAAGAGCATTGAAAATGTTTCAATAACGCTTAAAGAAAATAATGGCAAATTATTTATGCAAATTAAAGATGATGGCATTAGACCAAATATACTTGTAGAAAAAGAAAGCGAGGCGTTTATAAATCTTAAAGAAAGAGTAGAAGCTTTTGATGGAAAATTTTGTGAAAGTCATGAAAATGGATATTCACTAGAAGTTACTCTTTAAAAATACATATGCCAACTTTTTAAAAGTTGGCATATGTATTTTAAAGTAACTTATACAATAATGCAGCTAGCACAGCTCCAACAATTGGTCCAAGCACTGGTATCCAACTATATCCCCAATCGCTATCTCGCTTGTTTTTTATAGGCAACAAAAAATGCATGATGCGTGGCCCTAAATCTCTAGCAGGATTTACAGCATAACCCGTAGGCCCGCCAAGCGATAAACCAATACCCAATACAATAAATGCAACTGGCAAAGCACTTATTGGCCCTAACTCTACAGATGCTTTACTATTACTTAGCATAAGCACTGCAAACATTAATGCAAATGTGCCGATTACTTCTGTAATAAAATTGTGCAGATTACTTTTTATGGCAGGAGCATTGCAAAAGCAAGCTAGCTTTGCATCTGCATCTGTTGTTGCATCAAAATGTTGCTTGTATGCGAGCCATGCTAAGGTTGTACCAGCCATTGCGCCTAGCATTTGTGCAGGTATGTATACAAGCACTTTATCCCAATTGCCACTGCCAACAGCGTCTGCAATTGTTATAGCAGGATTTAAATGAGCACCACTTGCTGCTGCTGTGTAAACAGCAATAAACACAGCTATTGCCCAACCAAAAGTTATTACAATCCAACCACCACCATTACCTTTAGATTTGTCTAACACTACGTTTGCCACTACGCCATTTCCAAATAAAATAAGTACTGCAGTTCCTACAAATTCTGATACAAATGGTGTCATGTTTTAAAAGTTTTGGTTAAGGTAACAAATAGTGTTGTGCTATTGTATTAAAAGATTTTATTTCTTCTGCAATCCAATCTTCATTTTTATTCATTTCGGTTGCCATTACTTTTGCAACAATAGGCGCAGCTTCTATTGCAGCAGCGGCATCTAAAAAAAGCATCCGTATCCTTCTTGCCAAAATATCTTCCACAGTTTGCGCCATTTCGTTTCGTATAGCCCATATTATTTGTGCTTTGGTATAATTAAAGTTAGCATGTATTTTTTCTTGCCACAAACTATTTTCAAGATACAATCTTTTTATTGCTATCGCATCAGCTCCATAAACTTTTAAATACTCTTCTCCTATTTGTTCATTTGTGTATCCATGTATGTGCAAATTTGTTGTGGTGCTCTTTTGTTTTGGCAAATTACCAACAAGCGTTGCATTGTTTATTACT
>JAYTGY010000454.1:0-2949 GCA_043733065.1 Ferruginibacter sp. | reverse complement strand
TACAATGCAACAAAGCTAAGTGGTCGTACAAAAAACAATATTGGCATTGGCGTTTTTAATGCAATTACTGCGCCTATGAATGCAAGGCTTACCAATAATATTACAAAGCAGGATACTACAATTCTTACCGAGCCATTAACCAATTACAATGTTTTTGTTTTTGATAAGGCTTTAAAAAACCGCTCCTCCTACACCATTACAAATACAAATGTTTTAAGAAAAGATAATAATAGAAATGCAAATGTAACTGGGGTTGACCTTTCATTATTTGACAAAAAAAATAATTGTAATTTTTCTGCTTCATTAAAATATAGCAATATTTGGGGCAATGTAGAAAAGTATGATGGATATAAAGCAGAAATGAATGCTGGAAAAATAAGTGGTAAATGGCAATATAGTACAGGCATAAATATTGTAAGTGATAAGTATGACCCAAATGATTTAGGATTTTTGATTAATAATAATTCCTTTGATCATATTGCAGAAATAAGTTTGAATTATAACACACCTACTAAAAAATATTTAACCCATCGGTATAAAATTACATCTAAAAATACTTATTTATATAAACCGTTTAATTGGAGCACAACTGAGTTTGAAGCCAATGCTTTTTTCTTATTTAAAAACTTTTGGGATATGGATTTTGTGATAAACACACAGCCTATAGATTTTAATGACTTTTTTGAATCGAGAACCCCCGGCGTAAAATTTAATAGATATCCATATTTATTTATTGGAATGGGTGGAAGTAGCGATAGTAGAAAAAAATTATTTGGTGCTTGGTTTATTGGTGGCGCAGAAAGTAGAGTGTATGATGATCCTTTTTTTAAAATGGATTTAAATGCACGATATCGTTTTACTGATCGTTTTCAACTAAATGCATCATTTGGTAGAGAATCTGATAGAGGTAATTGGGGCTTCTCACACAGAGATTCTATAAGTACACTTGTAAAAAATTATTTAGATCCCATTCTTGCATTTAGATCTGTAAAAACAAATAATTTAATTTTAGGTGCACAATACAATTTCACACCACGTATGAATTGGAACGTGCGCCTGCGCCACAATTGGACAAGCATAAGAAATCGTTCTTTTCTTAAATTAACTGGTAATGGCGATTGGAATAACATTGCATTTATAGATGGAATGAACAGTAATTTTAATGTATTTAATGTAGATATGTTATATACTTGGGATTTTAAATGGGGAAGTCGTTTAACACTTGGATGGAAAAATGCATTAAGCGGAAATGTATCTTTAGACCCATACAAAAATGGAAACTATACGAAAAATTTTGGTGCAATATTTAATAACCCTCATAGCAATGAGGTAACTTTAAAAATAGTTTATTATTTAGATTATTTGAGTTTGAAGAAGAGATAATATTTTATCTAATAAGATAATTTATACCGCCTACATTTTGTGTTTGGTTGCCGGTTTTCATAGTGCCAGCAAATTGCCTATCGTACGAAGCGTAATAAGTAAAGTTCACTGAACCTATACTTTTTATTCTCCCTCTAAAAGATTTGTCATCAAACGATGAATAATAATTGAGCGATGTAGAACCTACCATTCTTAATTTCCCACGCAGAGCTTCATTATCGAATGAATTATAAAATCCAATTTGATTACTACCAATACTTTTTATTTTTCCTTTTAGCAAAGCATCTTCGTATGGCATAGTATAAGTGAATATTAAATTGCCTATACTCTTTATTTTTCCCCTCAAAAATTCATCTTCGTACGATGCATAATAAGTAACACCAGTTCTTCCGATGTATTTTAATTTACCTTGGTACGATTTGTCATCGTACGATGTATACATTTCTATACGCCCATTGTAATTTTCTAACCTAGAATAATTAGGTAATTTTTCAGAATAATAATCAACTCCATAATTTATTAAATTGCCATCCGGCGAAACATTAAGAATAACATTTTCATCTAAACCAATGGTAAAAGACTCTGTAGTACCAGCATTGGTTATATTTATTTTGGCAATACGCTGTGCAGTGATAGTAAAACTGCCAACAAGAAATAAACTAAGTATAAAAAACTGTTTCATATATAAAAAATTACCTCGTAAAAATAAAGCAAAAAAAGCTGCTAGAAATAATTTTCTCTGCTCTTTTTTATATTTTATGTAGAAATTGGCAATAAATAATATGAAATGACCGTGTTTTTTTTAAAAATTGATTGCAAATAGAAATTTATACTCACCTAAAATCATTTTTTTGTAAAATTAATTTATTCTTACAGAACTTTTACTTCATCATCTTCGCTCGCTTTGTCCAAAAAATATCTTTTGTACATGCAAATTTTACTTTCGTCAATTAAGTTTACTAAGTTTTTAAAACTAGAAAATTTGCTAGGTTTAATAATGAGTATAGCATCTTTCCCATTGGCTTCTACTTTTTTCTTTTTATCCACTAGTAATTTCCGTAACCCTGCTGCAGTATAATCCGTAGTTTTAAATATGGCATTTTTATCCGAGCCTTCGTAATAATACAATTTATTATTTGCTGCTGGCATCATAGTAATAACGGTGCTTTCAGGAATTTCGGTTGGCTCTGTCATTGTATCTTTTGGCGTTACCATTCCCATGGCTGTTGTTATACTCATAGTTGTTGTAAATACAAAAAAGGTAATGAGTAAAAATCCTAAATCCACCATTGGAGTAAGATCTACTTTTGTGCTTTTTTTTATGCAGCGTTTGCCGCCTTTCTTGCTATTGGTTGTGGTTATTTCTGCCATAGTTTTAAGTTTTTTAATTAGATGCTAAACAAAGTCTTTTCCATATTGCACAATAAAAGATGATAGAATTTCTGCTGATGAGCATAGCGCCGATAGCAGCGGTTATCCTTTTTGCTTGCCTTTGAAGCAAAAAGATAATAGCGAATAGCGGCATACAAATGCTTAAAAATGTTCTTAAGCAAAATGCTTCTTATT
>JAYTGY010000453.1:0-5402 GCA_043733065.1 Ferruginibacter sp. | reverse complement strand
TGTAGACACTTTGACAAGTAGTGAAATGTTTACTGACATTACAAAAATGCTAGGCATAGAACATAGATCTATTGAAGCAGATTTTATTGATTTCAACATACAAAAAATGTTGCCTCATAAGCTTACACAATTTGGGCCATCATTAGCTGTTGGTGATATCAATGGCGATAGTTTAGATGATGTAGTTGTAGGCGGTGGTTCACCATTTTTTGCAAAAGCATTTTTGCAAAATAGTAATGGAACATTCACAAAGCAAAATGCAGTAGATTCTGTAGGGATAAAATACCAAGATGATGCAGGGCTATGTTTGATAGATGCAGATAACGATGGGGATTTAGATTTATTTATTGCATCGGGCGGTGCAGAAAATGAGCCATTTTCACCAAGTTATAATGATAATTTTTATGCTAATGATGGTAAAGGAAAATATACTTTACAACCCGATGCGCTTCCCCGAAATATGTTTCCTAAGAGTGCTGTAAAAGCTGCGGATTATGATAAAGATGGGGATTTAGATTTGTTTATTGGTGGGAGAGTTTTACCAGGCAGTTATCCAAAACCTGTAAATAGTTTTATTTATAAAAATGAATCTAAAAATGACGTTATAAAATTTACAAATGTTACTTCGCAAGTAGCACCAGCATTAAATAATATTGGAATGGTAACAGATGCTTTGTGGACAGATGTTGACAATGATAACAATGTGGATTTAATTATAGTAGGAGAATATATGCCAGTTACAATTTTTAAAAATTCAAATGGTAGTTTTAATATTCAAAAAACAAATATTGAAAATGAAAAAGGTTGGATGAATTCTATCAATGGAGCTGATTTTGATAATGATGGCGATATTGATTATTTAATAGGGAATTATGGATTGAATAATTTTTTAAAGCCAGAAGCAGATAAACCAATACTATGCCTTGCTGCTGATTTTGATAAAAATGGAAGTTCAGATGCAGTTTTATTCCATAGTTTTCCTTCTGAAATAAATGGCAAATTAAATTTGTATCCTGTTTTTGGAAGAGATGATTTTTTAAAAGAATTAACAGCAAAAAGAGAACAATTTCCTAACTACTCAACTTATGCAAAAGCAACACAAGCACAAATATTTACTGCAGAAGAAATTAAAAATACTTACACTGCAACTGCTACCAATTTCACAACTGCTTGGATAGAAAACAAAGGAGACTTTAATTTTGAATGGCATGCATTACCAACATTGGCACAAATTTCGCCTGTGTTTGGTACTATATTACAAGATGTAAATAATGATAATAATATTGACATCATACTTACAGGAAATGATTTTGCCATGCATCCTTTTTTAGGACGACAAGATGCAGGCAACGGACTTGTATTGATAAATGATGGCAAGAAAAATTTTAATGTGCAACAACTTGCTATTTCGGGTTTTTATGTTGGAGGGAATGCAAAATCTTTATCTACAATAATTGTAAAAAATGAAATTGTAAATATTGCAACGCAAAACAATGGCCCAGTAAAGGCGTTTAAATTAAATAGTCATAACAAAATAAGAGCAATAAGTAATAACGATGTTTTTGCGCTAATAGAATTTGCGGATAGCAAAAAACAAAAACAAGAGTTTTATTTTGGCAATTCGTTTCAAAGCCAAAGTAGTCGTTATTTAACAATGTACGAGAATGCCCAAAAAATACAAATAACAAATGCGAAAGACGAGGTTAAAAATTTGAAATAATATGTCAAGGAAATTCTTTTATTTGTTTGTGTTAATAATGTCAATTTTTTGTAGTTGCAAAGAGCAAAAACAAATATTTCTTAATACAAGTAATTTGCAGAATGATTGTGTAAAAAACCTAACAGAGTTAATTGTGCATGATATTTTTTCGCCGCCTGTGAGTAGTCGCATATATGCATATTGCAATCTTGCATATTATGAATCTATAAAATTTAGTGATACTTCTTTTAATTCTTTGACAAATCAATTAAACGGCTTTTCAAAATTGGAATTAAATGTGCCGAAAAAAATTGATTACAATGCTACGGCAGTGCTAGCATTTTTTACAACAGCTAAGGCGTTGGTGTTTTCTAAAGATAGTATCAATGAAAAAATAAAAACTTATTCAACTATTTTTAAAAATAATTTGGATAGAGAAACTTTTGATAATACTGTTTCATTCGCTAAAACAATTTCTGATAATATTTTAAAACGAGCCAGTGAAGACAATTATAAATTGACGAGGGGAATGCCGAAATATAGCGTTTACAATGATAATAGCCAGTGGCAACAAACACCGCCTGATTATTTTGATGCGATAGAATCCAATTGGAAATTAATAAAACCTTTGTTGTTAGATTCTACCGCTCAGTTTAAGCCAATTCCTGCACCGATTTACAACACAAATAAAACAAGTACTTTTTACAAAGAAATGTTAGATGTTTACACAAAGAGTAAAAGTCTAACGCTTGCAGAAGATACTATTGCTCATTTTTGGGATGATAATCCTTTTGTGACAAATCATAAAGGGCATTTTACTTTTGCTACAAAAAAAACAACGCCGGTTGGGCATTGGATGGGGATAGTATCCATACTTTCTAATAAAAAAAATACTGTAGAAACTGCTTATTTATATGCAAGTACAAGTGTTGTTATATTTGATGCATTTATAAGTTGTTGGAAAGAAAAATATGAAAGTAAAAAAATAAGACCAGTAACGGCAATACGGACTTTGACTGATGATAAATGGGAGCCGCTGTTACAAACTCCACCATTCCCTGAATACACAAGTGGACATAGTGTAATATCAAGCGCAGCAGCAGTTGTTATAGAAAATATTATCGGAAAAAATGTTGCTTTCACTGATACTACCGAAAAAGAATATCTTGGACTTGTAAGAACTTTTACAAATGTAACAGAAGCTGCAAATGAAGCAGGAATAAGTAGGTTTTATGGCGGCATTCACTTTTTATCTGCTATTACAGAGGGAAAAAAACAAGGAGCAGCAATTGGAAATTATTACAACACAAAAATTAAACATTAAATGAAAAAGTACATTATTGTTATATCAATTATAATTTTAAGTTATTTTATTTTTGCAATTTTTAAACCTTCAACTCCAATACCAATTGGTGTTTCAGTTAATTGTGCAGAAGCAGTTTTAACGAGAAATATTATGGGGCTAAACATGTGGCAGAATTGGTGGCCAGGTAAAAAAGATAATGATACTGCTTTCAGTTTTAATAATGTAAACTATACAATTACAAAATTACTCGGAAATGGAGTTGTATTGAATGTGACTACAAACAAACAATGGGAAAGTGGTTTTTTACAATTTACAAGTATAAATGATACAAGTTGTAATTTAGTTTGGACTCCATCAAGAGAAAATTCGTCTAGTTTTTTAGAAAAAATAACTATACCGTTTTCTAAAAATATTTTGCAAGACAATATTGCTTTACTTATGGATAGTATGAAAATTTACTTTAACAATTCTAAAAATATTTATGGGTTTAAAGTAAATATGGCTAAAGTAACTGACCCGCATTTAATTTCAATAAAGAAAACTTATGTAGTATATCCAACCACTTCAGAAATTTATGCAACTATACAAAAACTAGAAGCGTATGCAACTCTAAACGGTGCAAAAATTACAAATGTTCCAATGATGAATGTACACCGCAGCGAAATAGGCAATACGCTAGATGTAATGATTGCACTACCTGTAAATATTCAATTAATAGCAAGTGGCGATTTTTTGCCAAAGTTTATGATTGAAGGTGCATTGCTAGAAGCAGAAGTAAAGGGTGGTACTTCTAATGTAGAAAAATGTTTGGCACAATTTAGTAATTATTTAACCGATTATAAATTAAGTGCACCTGCAATACCATTTCAATCTTTAGTAACGAATAGATCTCAAATTCTTGATTCTAATCTTTGGATTACCAAAATTTACCAACCAGTTTTTAAAAGATAGATTATTAATCAAAAAAACATTCATAGTCAAAATTGTATAATTTGTATAGCATCATTATTTTTTGCTAATACAAAAGCTTTATTCCCTTTTATTGTTATTGGTAAAATATGTCTCACTTCTCCTTTAATAATAATATCGTTAATGTTTTCTGCTGCAAAATTGCCTCTGCCTTTATTGCTTAAAATTGTTCCATAATCTGCATCGTACTTCCCCAATCTAATATTGCTATGATAAAAATTTCCACCAAGTAAAATATTTGGCAAACTATCTTTTGTATAATTAATAACTGCTGCTGTTTTATAAGTTGATAATTGTGCTTGCCAAGGAAACGGTTGCACCTTAAAATTCCAGTTGCCATTGTTTATTAAAAATGTATTGGAAAAAAAGTTGGCTTGTAACTTTTCAGCTTTAGCCATTTTATCTTTACCTAATACATCTTGCAGCGGACTTTTTGCAAAATCTTCTGCATATAAAAATTTCTTTTTTAGCGATGGCATCTGCTTTGTTAATTCGTCCTTATCTGCAAAGGGAATTTCTCTTCCCATTAAAAAATAAGTAAGAAATTGTTCTTTCTTGCTATTATCATCAAAATCATTGTAGTAAAGGTTTACTGGCTTTTCTTCGCTTGCATAAAAGCGATTGTTTTCACCTAGGTTTCCTGCTATTAAATCTTCATTGCCATCGCCATTTATATCAAGTGGAAAAACAAAATTCCACCAACCCAATTTATCTGTGATAATTTTTTTCTCAAACGAGGATTTGTTGTTTTTAAATGCTACAATACCGCCCCATTCCAAACTTACAATCAAATCTTTTTTACCATCTTTATCTAAATCTGCCCATGTAGCATTTGTAACCAAACCAATTTTAGCTAAGTCTGTATTGTATTTATTGGTAACGTCAAAAAAAATCCCTGTACCATCATTTTGCAGTAAGTAGGAGGTGGGTGTTTTACTGTATTCCCATGGCACAGCTCTGCCGCCAATAAATAAATCTACAAAACCATCATCATTAAAATCATACGGTTTTATGCAAGATGCTGTGAGTTGTGTTGTTGGAGGAAATGCATCTTTCTTTCTAGTAAAATTTCCCTTACCATCGTTCAAATAAATTCTTGGTAAAAGCATTTCGCTATTGCCATAAAATTCATTGCCTCCGCTTGCTACTAGTAAATCTTTAAAACCATCATTGTTTACATCTGCAAAATTTGCATCTACATCTTCATAAGTGCTATCATTATCTAAAGCTGTTTGAGAAGATTTTACAAACTTTCCATTAGCTTCTTGAAAAAACAAAACGGATTTTATAAATTTTGCTGATCCAATAAACACGTCATCCAATCCATCGCCATTTACATCACCTACTGCAAGTGCAGGTCCCTCTCTCGAAACCATAAACGGCATTAAACCTTCTCTATCAAATTCATTAAAATTATTTTCTTCGTGT
>JAYTGY010000452.1:0-1752 GCA_043733065.1 Ferruginibacter sp. | reverse complement strand
AACGTAACGTTATCGTTGCTTGCAGCGGAAACATCTTCGTTATTAAATGCAAATATTTCTGCGCCTGAGTTATATGTTTTGCCACCATCGCCATCTTTTAATGCATATATTTTAAAATTGGTAGCAGGCAAATTTTTAAATTCGAAACTGCCATCTCCTTTTACTTTGGCAATATAATTTGGTTTCTTTTTGGTAACGGTACTGTCCACGGCATTTTTATAGAGCATTACAACCAATGCGCTATCGTACTCGCCTGATTCTGCTAAAATAACTTTGCCAGAAATGCTTGATGAATCCAACACATTGCCAGTAGAAAAAGTAAACGACAATCCTTTTACAATATTAGCTTCGTTTATATCTCTTACTGCATCGCCAAAATTGATGGTGTAAGTAGTATTAGGCAAAAGTGTATCTTTAAATTTTAAGGTAATGGTTTTTGGATTGGCTGTTATTGAAGGGTTTTTATTTTGCAATGGTGAGATAATGAGATTTTGTGTGAGATCTTGTACATCTATATATTCATTAAACTCGAGCGTAATTTTATTGCTGCTTACATTTTTACTGCCAAATGCTGGGGTTGCTTTTATCAATTTTGGTGCAATGGTATCTTTGGCACCGCCTGTGGGCAAGCCTATTTGGGCGCATCCACCTGTAAATAATGACATGGCTACAAAAACCAATGCCGCAATACCATAATAAACATTTACCCGTAGTTTCATCCTCTTGTTTAATAATTTCTTCAAAAATAACATCTAAATGTCAACTCTTTAAAATAATATTGCAATAGAATGTTATTATTGTTTTTTTACGGAAAATTCTAAAACGAAAACCTTACAACTTTTAATGTCGTCTTAAACAAAAACACACCGTTATGAAAAAAATTCTTACGCTTTTATTAGCATTTGTTATTGCTCAAGTTTCTTTTGCACAAGCTTATGATGGCTCAATAGATTATCTTAAGAAAAGCCAAGCAACTATTTTTTGCGATTACAAATACCCACAAGAAACAGTAGAGAAAACATTGAAAGATAAATTGGAGCGCCTTGGTTTGAAAGTAAAAAGCAGCAAGGGTTTTTTGGTGGCTTACAATTCTGTTATCAGCAGCATTAGTAGCACTCAAATGGAATATGCTTTTCAGGTAGATAGAAAAAGCAAAAGAGAAAAAGAAGTGACAGTAATAGCTTTGGTGATGAATATAAATGATGTGAATGCTACTGCCGATAATGCGGCTAAAGCAAAAGACTTTTTAAATGAATTGGCACCAGCTATTGATGCATTGAATTTAGAAAACATGATTGGAGATCAAAATATCATATTAGAAAAGTCGCAGAAAAAAAATAAAAATTTGCAAGAAGATATTGCTAGTTTAGAAAAAAAGATACACAACTATCAAGACGATTTGGCAAAGACAAAAAAGCAACAAGAAGATCAGGTAAAAGAAGTACAACGCCAACAAGATATTTTGGATACGATGAAGGCGAAGAGGAAGTAGCCCCCTCTATCTCCCCCGCAGGGGGAGGAAACTTAGAAGATTGAAAGGAAGATATTCAAATTGATTAGTTTATTGGTAAGGGCTCACGATTTTGTGAGCCTTTTACTTTTTAGTCAGTTTGTTCTGCTTCTTCCAAATCGTGTAACTCAATAGCCAACTGATTTTCCTTTACAAAATTGCACCACCTACAATCTTCTTTGCCACAGCCTGTGTAAAAATCTTTGGCTTGTATTTTTTCCCAAGCGGTTACAATTTGTTCT
>JAYTGY010000451.1:0-2396 GCA_043733065.1 Ferruginibacter sp. | reverse complement strand
TATTTGCTACGTTTCCACTTCTAGCTATACGCTTACACTTATTGCATTTGTATGTGTACAATTACAAGGCACATTGTACAATTATTATTATGTTATTTTAAGAAACAAATCTGTTGGTGCAGATACCACTAGTAAAATATTTGAATACAAAGTGCCAATTGCTTTCCCAAATGAAAATCAAAAAACGGTAAATATTTTATTTTCCATATATGCTATTTGCTATAGCATTTTCGATAAAACAATTCATTGGTTAGATAAAGATGCGTACAAAACCTCAACGTTTCCAAATTGGTTTATGAGTTTGGTATCATTGTATGGTTTGGGTTTTCAATTATTAATTATTTCAGTAATGTTGGCGTTGCAATTAGTCAATTTTATTGTGCCTTTTTTTATTGGTTATACTTTTTTAATTTTTATAATTGTAGGAATACGAAAAATATTTTTAAAAAAATGAGTGGCAAATAAAAACGGCTTCCAAAATTTTGGAAGCCGTTTTCTTTAATATAAAATTTTGTTTAGTTAAAATTCTGTGGTAATAATACTTTATCAATTACGTGATAAATACCATTTACTCCATGATTATCTTTTTTAACAACATTAGCTGCAGTTGCGGTAAAAGGAGCACTGCCCGCTGGAAAGTTACCAAACCCTGTAAATTTAATAGCTGATGTTGACGGTCCAGCAAATGTAGCGATCGCCATAATACCTGGGTGTATAGCCACAGAGCCATTAACCAAAGTTTTTACAAATGTGGGAGTAGTTGGAATATTTACAGAAAATACTCTTAAGTCTGGTTTATAACTTCCAGAGTTATTGCTAGCAAGAAAATGATACGCCAAAATTCCTTTAACCGTTGCAATAGGTAATAAATTAAAATTGCTCGGCGTTGCAGATAAAGCTGTTGCTTGTGTATGTGCAACAGGTGTAGAAAATGCCGAATCAAGACCAGGTGCTTGTGCTGTTGCAATTGCTGTAGCTTGTGCTACAGTAGCACCTCCAGTTATTGCAGCATTGTAAACATTATTATACACTGTTTGATAAGCTTGAGCATAAACAATTGGAAACACCCCTTTAAATAATGCGCTATCTAATACAGATTTCATAGCAGCGTTGTTTGGAGTAAGCACAGTCATATTTAAAGCCCCATATCCTAATAATGAGTCTAACTTATTTAAACCAACAGAACCGCTATCTCCACGAGCAACTGCTGCTCTAAAATAAACTAAAGCGGTATCGCTACTTATTAAATCTTTTAAAAGTTTAGATGGTGGAGCAACTATTGAAAAAACATGATGTATAATCCCATTGCTTACTATTTGGTTTGGTTGGCCTGTAATTGGAAGATTATTTACATAGTATGGATAAGCTGCAGATCCAAAAGAGGGGCAGATAGTCATTCTTAAAAATGGCGTATTAATAGGGTCTAATTGTAATTGAGTAGGTAAAGGGTAATTAGGAAATGCAGTACCCCAACTAGATGTAGGATATTTTTGCGCTACTGTATTATATTGTACAATGGCAGCTGCAGTTGTAGCAGGCAAAGACAAAGTAATAAATCTAGATATTATTGAATCAGATGCACCAGCTGGCACACCAGAACCATAAGCAAACAAACGCATACCAGCATTATTAGTGGCAAATAAAGTAAATGTTTTTGTGGTGTCAGCAAACATGCTTAGTAAGCCTGAACGTTGTACTAACTTATAATATAAACTATCATCGCTACCAGGTATAGCTAAAGTAGCAGCCATATTACCCACACTTGGCGAATAAGGAGTAGCAGGTATTGCATCAAATTGATCCAAAGATTTGTTGCAAGAAGAAAGAATGATTATGCTAGACAATGCAGCCAAACCATAAACTTTCATTTTATTATTTAATTTTTTCATTATGTTATTTTTAAAATAAAAATATTGTTTTTAAATATCAGATTAATAAACATTGAAACCAAAACTTAGATAATATAAGCCTCCGATTTGTGAGTTACCAATTGCGTTGTAGTAATATTGGTTCAATAAATTATTAGCACCAAATTTTAACACAGATTTGCTTGCAGGTAATTTTAAACTGATTTGCGCATCCAAAGTATTTACATCAGGCAATGTACCATTGGCAAAATCGCCTTGGTAATAATAAGATTGTTGCCATCTGTAAGCTAAACTAGCTGCTATACGTTTTTTAGGACCAAACCCGCTATTAGCAAATGTGAAGTTGGTTTTGTACATAGGCGCATTAAAGTAAGCTACAAATCCTGTTGGTACATCTTTCAATACATCAGAAGCAACATTAGCACCAATAGTAAAGTTGGCAGGCAATCTATAATCTACACTAAAACCAAAGCCATAGGTTTTAACTTTATCTGTAGAATTATTAGGTACTGATATTCCTATTCTTTT
>JAYTGY010000450.1:0-2072 GCA_043733065.1 Ferruginibacter sp. | reverse complement strand
CGGTACGGCTGTAATAAACAATCCATTTTGGTGGAGTGCAGATGAAAAGTTTTTTAATAATTGTTTATCTACAAAAATGGATGTGCCAGTACCAAAAACGGTTATCGTTCCATCGCATGACTTACCAACAGATACGAGTGATGAATCATTTTCTAACCTTGCCTACCCTATGGATTGGGATAATATTTTTAAATACATTGGTTTTCCTGCATACATGAAACCTCATGCTGGTGGCGGCTGGAAAAGTGTTTATAAACTTAATAACAAAGAAGAGTTTTTTGAAAAACATGCCGAAACGGAGCAATTGGTTATGATGCTGCAAGAAGAAATTATTTTTGATGAATATTATCGTTGCTATTGTATTGGCGGTAAGTATGTAAAAATAATGCCTTACGAACCTCGCAATCCGCACCACTTAAGATATGTGGCCGATTTTAAACCAGATGCTGCACGTTATAAATTAATGGAAGATATTGTACTTCGTATTTGTAAATATTTAGGCTACGATTTTAATACAGTAGAATTAGCAATAAGAGATGGAGTGCCTTATGCTATCGATTTTTGTAATCCTGCGCCAGATGCTGAATTGACTAGTGTGGGCAAAGAAAATTTTGACTGGGTAGTAGAAGCATCGGCTATATTCGCCATTGAAAAAGCGCAAGCTCAAGTAGATGGTGCAGATAATTTAACTTGGGGCGAGTATATAAAACGTAGTGCAATTAAGCAAGTGTTGTATAAATAAATTACCGATGGTTATTTTTTTTTATACAATATTTTATAAATAATGTATCATCAAAGAAATTTTTAATTCTTCATTTTAAAATAATTAATTAAAATTATGGCAATTTCTTATAAACAATTTACCATTGGTGTAGAAGAAGAATACATGGTAATAGACCCTACTACACATGAGCTAAAAAGCCATGAACAAAAGATTGTACTTGAAGGTCAAAAAATAATAATGGATAAGGTGAAGGCCGAAATGCATCAAGCCGTGGTAGAAGTAGGTACTGATATTTGTGCCGATGTGGATGAAGCTTTTATGGATGTAAGTACGCTTCGCAAAACCATAAGTGGTATTGCAGAAAGTATGGGACTTTGGATTGGCGCTAGCGGCACGCATCCTTTTAGCCATTGGGAAAGTCAATTAATTACAGAACATGCCCGCTACAGCGAAATTGTAAATGAATTGCAAGAAGCTGCTCGTAGCAATTTAATTTTTGGATTGCATGTACATGTAGGCATGGAAACACGTGAAATGGCTATTCACATAGCAAACAGTGCTCGCTATTTTTTACCACACGTTTTTGCTTTAAGCACCAACTCGCCTTTTTGGGAAGGCCGACAAACAGGATATAAAAGTTTCCGTACAAAAGTTTTTGAAAAATTTCCTCGTACGGGCATACCCGATCATTTTGCTAGCATAGAAGAATACGATAACTATATAAAATTGTTAGTAAAAACAAATTGTATAGATAATGCAAAAAAAATATGGTGGGATTTGCGTGTACATCCATTTTTTAATACTGTAGAATTTAGAATTTGCGATATACCAATGACAACGGCTGAAACAATTGCTATAGCTGGAATTTTTCAAGCGCTTTGTGCAAAACTGTATAAATTACGTAGCCAAAATTTAAACTTTATGATGTACAATCGTCGTTTAATTACAGAAAATAAATGGCGTGCTAGCCGCTATGGCATTGATGGAAACATGATTGATTTTGGTAAAGAGAGTGAGGTGAATACTCGAGTACTCATTTATGAATTATTGGATTTTGTAAGCGATGTAGTACCACACCTTGGAAGCCAACATGCCATTGGATATGTACACAAAATGCTAGAACAAGGCACTGGTGCAGATAGACAATTAAAGGTATATGAAGAAACACAAAGCCTTGTAAAAGTGGTTGATTATATACACGATAGTTTTTTATTGGGATTGTAATTTGTCAATAAAATAATAAGTGCTATATTTGCAATCCAAAAATAAAATGGCTGCGTAGCTCAACTGAATAGAGCATTTGACTACGAATCAAAAGGTTTTAGGTTTGAATCCTAACGCGGTCACC
>JAYTGY010000449.1:0-15130 GCA_043733065.1 Ferruginibacter sp. | reverse complement strand
AGCGTTTTGAAGATGAACATCAACACCCAAATTTACAAAGGATAGAAATAGATTTTTTAGCAGAAGATAATACCATTGCTTTTCCAAAAGAAATAGAAGCTGCTTATTTTCTCATACATTCTATGACCAGTAGTGGCGATTTTGAAACAAAAGAATTGGCAACTGCAAAAAACTTTTTACAAAAAATAGAACAAACCAATTGCCAACAAATTATTTACCTCAGTGGCATTGTAAACGAAGCACATTTATCGAAACATTTACACTCTAGATTAGCCGTAGAAAATACATTAAACCAAAGCAGCATTCCGCTTACGGTTTTACGAGCAGGTATTATTGTAGGCAGTGGTAGTGCTTCTTTTGAAATTTTAAGAGACTTGGTAGAAAAATTACCAATCATGATTACACCAAAATGGCTGAACACAAAATGCCAACCCATTGCAGTAAGAAATGTTATACAATTTTTAAACGGTGTATTGCTAAAAGAAAATACGTACAAAAAACATTTTGATATAAGCAGTAATGAAGTATTAAGCTATAAAGAAATGTTATTGCAATTTGCAGCAGTCCGAAAATTAAAAAGATTAATCATAACCGTACCTGTAATGACACCAAGGGTTTCATCGTATTGGTTGTATTTTGTAACATCTACTTCTTATCCATTAGCAGTAAACTTGGTAAATAGTATGAAGGTAAATGTGATAGCAGAATCAAACACACTTGCAGAAGATTTAGGCATAGAATTACTCGGCTACAAATCAGCCGTACAATTGGCATTTGAAAAAATAGAACAAAATCTTGTATTAAGTAGCTGGAAAGATTCTTTCAGTTCGTCCAACGCAAACCAACAATGGATGGACAATGTAGAGATACCTCAATACGGTTGTTTTAAAGATTTAAAATGGAAAGAAATAAAAAACAACACTGCTGAAAAAGTATTAGAAAATATTTGGAGTATTGGTGGTAAAAAAGGCTGGTATTATGGTAATTTTTTATGGAAAATAAGAGGTTTTATGGATAGGCTTGTGGGCGGTGTGGGCTTGCGTAGAGGGCGCACTAATGTTAATGAAATAAATAGAGGGGATGCATTGGATTTTTGGCGTGTTCTGATTGCAGACAAAAAAAACAAAAGACTTTTATTGTATGCAGAAATGAAAGTACCTGGTGAGGCTTGGTTAGAATTCAGAATAATGCAACGTCACAATAAAATACAACTAAGACAAACAGCAACCTTTCGTCCACGTGGCTTATGGGGTAGATTATATTGGTACAGTGTATTGCCATTTCATGGTTTTATTTTTAGTGGCATGATACGCAATTTGGTAAAAACTAAATCGAATTCTTAATTCAAATTATTTTTCTTCTATCCTGCAATATTTTGTAAAAACTACGGCTGCGAATTTCATCTATCGTTAAGCCAGTTGCTGTGGCTTCAGCTTCGGTAATGGCGCCGCAATTTAAAGCCTTTAAGAAAAAGTTTAACAAACCTTGTCCTGTAGCAGCATCGTCAAATATATCGCCAGTAAGTGTAGATATGGCGGCTCTTTCTACAAATATTTTTAAACGATTGGTAGCATCGGCCATACTGCTCAAAAAGAAATGATAAGTGGCTGCGTAACGCATCGGTATTTGTGCAGGGTTAAGATCCCAACCTTGGTACAACCCATTAATTAAAGAATGCATGGTATGATTGTAACCTATACGCCAAGCATTGTGCACAGCATTTTTATTTTCTTGCAATTGTTTGTCTGTAAGGTTGTCGCCACGGTGAGGTGCAATGGGCATTACATTGGTAGCACCGTCCGATAAAAAAATACCAGTACCACCTAACGCCACTTTTGTCATGTGATGTGCAAAGTCGCAAACAGGGTGCGCCATGGTTTGGTACTTTGCAGTAATGCCACACGATGCTGTATAATCGTATGTGCCAAAGTGTGCAGCTATTAATCTTCCTTCACCTGCTCTAATGATTTTCATTAATGGATTACGGCCTTCTTCATCCATAATTATTTGTGTGGCTTCTACCATTGTTTCCATTTTTAATGTTCCAATGGGTAGGTTGTTTTTTGTTTCTATAATTTCAAACAATCGTACCAATGTAGTAACCTGCTCGGGTATGGTTACTTTGGGCAACATCACAATAAAATTTGCTGGCAATTTACCATTCGTTTTTTGTAACAATGTGGTCAAAAAAATATCCAACGTACGCACGCCTCTAGTTTTTAAATCTTCGGTAAATGGTTTTATACGAATGCCAATAAATGGCGAAATGGTTTTTTCTACCATGCCATCTGCAAGTTCATTAGCGGCTTGTACCGATGTAGCATCTTCTTCTGTATCGGGTCTGTTACCAAATCCATCTTCAAAATCTATTCTAAAATCTTCTACCGCTTCTGTTTTTAATTTTTGTATTATTTTATTATAAATGGTATAAGAAATATAAGCAGGATTTTTTTTTCTATCGGCTTCGTTTGCTTTTTCCAATTCATATACGAGTGCCAATATTTCATTTTCGTTGGTTGGCAATAACTCGTGCCCATTAAATTGTAAAGCTTGCGCTAGCGCTACAAAATTTGGCGCATAGGTTAGCAAATTTTTCAAAGCTATATCGCCCATTTTTATACAAGTATCCGACTTAAATAAATTTGCTCCGCCATATACAGTGTGTACGGCTTGCCTATCTGGCTTATCGCCTGGGTACGTTTTTTGAAATTGTAGATTGGCTTTTTTCAAAGCTTCTAATAAACTATCTTTTTGGTTGTCTGCAATGCTAAAATTCATAAAGCTGTTGTTCTATGTTTATACAAAAAAATATTAAGATCCTCTATAAGTAGAGTATGCAAATGGATTTAATAATAATGGAATATGATAATGCTCATTGTTTGAAATAATAAATGTAATTTCTACAAATGGATAAAATGTTTGTATTTGTTGGTTATCAAAATATGCTTTGGTTTCAAATTTCATTTTATAATTTCCGAGAGCTAACATTTTTTCATCTTCCAATAAATTAGCAATACGACCATCATCATTTGTAATACCAGTGGCAATGCAATGCCAATCTGCATTTACTTGTTGGTATAATTTTATAGATACGCCTTGTGCAGGTTTGCCTTTTGTAGTATCTAATATATGTGTGGTAAGTTGGCTCATTCGTTTAATAATTTTTCTAATCGTAGTTTGGTTATTTTATTTTGTTCGTCGGCTGCTATTTTAATTTCAGCATCTGCATTGTTGCTCAATCTATCTTCTAATAGGCTTAGCATTTCTGCTGCCGATTTTCCAGTTGCGCAAACAATAAAGATATAGCCAAATTTTGCTTCGTACAAATCGTTACCATTTGCCAATGCTTCTATCGTTTCTTTATTAGCTACACTTACACTACTTTGCTCACCCGATGCCCATTGTGCAGTAGCTGCAAATTTTTTTGTGAGCGATGCTACATCTCCAATTTTGGGATGATGTGTAAACGCTTCTTTCCAATCAGCTTCGGTACAACGATACCATTCTTCTTCAGCGCATTCCAATAATTCTACTAAATCATCCATCGGAAAACAATGCATCATTTTATTTACCCAAGCAGCAGCGCCACAACATTTTGTTAATTCATTTTTTCGTTGCTCGGTCGTCAATATATTTAATTCGTGTAAAGTCATTTTTATTATTTTACCATTTAGGTGCAAATATCAATTTCTAATTTTTCCCCAAAGCCTCATTCTGCTTATACCACCATCTGGAAAAATATTTAATTTCACATGCGTAAACGGTCCTTTATTGGTTATTTCAGAATCAAAAAAATGTTCAAAATCGGCAGTCAATTTTGTTTGTAGCATTATTGGTTGCCACTGTATACTTTCGGCATCAAATTTATTTTTATCATCCAAGTCAATATTACATCCTTCCAATAAAAAAGAATCTGGATAATTTCCTTTGAAATGACAAGTGTCTATTAATATTTTTTCTATAACGCCCTCATGCGCCAACTGTACAATTACCCAGTCTTTATTATTTGGCGTTCTGTTTCTTTTTGTTTCCCATCCATCACCCATATTTACTCCTCGCCCTGGCATCAATAAATTATCCATGTGCGAAAAAAACATATCGTTACATAAAATAGATTTTGCGCCATTGGTTGCTGCTGCAAGGTTTACGGTTTCGCTGGTATTTACCGTACTCCAGTCTTTATACACTTCGCCATACACTTTTAAACGAGCCACGCCACCATCGGGATAAATATGCAATTTCAAATGTGTAAAAACGCTATTGTCTTTTATGTCATAAAGATTTTGCGAGCCAGGTGCAAGTGGAGATTTAGATAATATTTCTTTCCATACTATTTTATCAAAATCTAATTTTTCTGTATTAGTAATTGTAGCGGCTTCTATAGATGCAAATGGTGGATGATTACCTAAAAAAAAATTCGTATCAATATCTACACCCTCAATTTTACCTGCAGTACCCAATTCTATTATACAATAATCGTGACCTTCCGTTCTCTTACGTCTCGATTCCCACCCATCCATCCATTTACCACGGTCGGTATATTTATCTGCAATAAAAATTCCTCTACCCGGTTTTAATAAATTTTCTTTTTCTGCAAAAAAATCATCGGTGCAAAAAAGCGCTTTAGCTCCCAATTTTTCTGCTGCAAGGTTAGTTAGTTTTGTAAATATTGGTTCACTCATTATTTATTTTCTTCTTTAGTTTTTTATTAGCAATGCGCCATTGTTCAAATGTAAAAAAATATTTTCATTATATACTTTTTTACCAGCAAGCCATGTTTGTTTTACAACACCATATAAAGTTTCATTTAAGTATGGTGTAATTTTATGCTTGTGCTGCATATTGTTTTCTGTTACAGTAAATTTTTCTTCCGGATTCCAAATTACAAAATCGGCATCATATCCTTTTTCTAATTTTCCTTTTGTGTGCAAGCTGGGTAATAGTGCAGGTTTTTCGCACACCCATTTTGCTATATCAGTTAGTGTGCAATGGTGTTTTAAAGCAGCTGTCCATAATACTGGTAATGCATATTGTATAGAAGATATGCCGCCCCATGCTTTCATAAAATTACCAGATTGTATTTCTTTTAAATTTGGCGGAGCTGGTGAATGATCTGTTGCTACAAAATCGATAATGCCATTTTTAAGTGCTTGCCATAAAAGTTCATTATTTGCTTTTTCTCTTATCGGTGGCGCACATTTAAATTCCGTTTTTCCATCTTCAATATCTTCTGCATTAAAGTATAAATAATGCTGTCCGGTTTCTACTGTTATGGGCAATCCTTTTTGTTTGGCCATTTCTATTTGTGCAATAGAAGTTGATGATGATAAATGTACAATATGCGTTTTGCAATTAAATTCTTCGCAAAGTTTAATCATCATGGCAATAGCATTATCTTCCCAACTTTTCGGACGTGAAGCAAGATAGTTTGCATATACTTTGTTATCAATATTCGCATCTTGCTCTACAATTGGCGTATCCAATTCGCAATGTACGAGTAAGGGCAAATTATATTTTGCTATTATTGGCATAGATTTTCTTAAATCAGCTTCTGTTACATTTGGAAACTCATCAATACCAGAATGCGTAAGAAAAGCTTTAAAACCTACAACGCCTTTTTGTATAAGCGGTTCTATATCAGAAAAATTATTAGGAACTACACCACCCCAAAAACCACAATTGGTATGCAACTGATTTTTTGCAGCTTGTATTTTTAAATCAAATGCTTTTGCCGTTGTAGTTACTGGCGATGCATTCAATGGCATATCAATCAATGTAGTAATACCTCCTGCTAGTGCGGCTTTGGTGGCAGTATCAAAACCTTCCCATTCGGTTCTACCAGGTTCGTTTATGTGCACGTGCGTATCTACAATCCCTGCCATCAATACATTATCGCCTACATCTGTAATCTCAAAATCACCGTCAGGCATTTCATGTACAATATCTACAATTTTTCCATTTCCAATTAAGACAATACCTTTTCTACAATCGCCAGAAACAATTATTCTATTGCTAGATATTGCAGCATCAATCATACTTATTTTTTTATTAAGTTTAATTAATAAAATTAATCAAAATAATTCAATAATTTGTGAATACTTTTAATAGCAAAACTGCTTCATCAAATTTTTAAAATGTTGTTTTTATAAATGCTAACCTTACTATTAATTTTATTTATTGGTTTTCTTTTGGCACTTGTAATATTGACATATAGTGTACACAAAATTTCTACATACAACATTAACGAAAACCAAACAGAAGAAACCAATGGAACACAAAGTTTCATTTATGCTGCTATATTAATAAGCATAGTTGGCATTATCAGTTGTATTTATTTTTTAGTAAAGGGTACAGTATATGAAGGGCATTTAATGGAATGGCTCAATATTATTATACGAGTAATGCATATCACTTTTGGCATTGCTTGGATAGGCGCATCATTTTATTTTGTTTTTTTAGAAAATGCTTTAAATAGAACGGTGAATGTGAGAGATGAACTTGCTGGTAATTTATGGGCAGTGCATGGTGGCGGTTTTTATTATTTAGAAAAATATAAAGTAGCACCAAAAGAAATCCCAAAAAATTTACATTGGTTTAAATACGAAGCATACTTTACATGGCTTTCGGGTTTTGTTTTATTGTTTGTAATATATTATTTTAATGCCTCGGCCATGCTCATAGATGCTACCGTTTTAAAATTATCGGCAGCGCAAGCTATAGGCATAAGCATAAGCTCATTTGTAGTTGCATGGTTTTTGTATGATACACTTTGCAAGTCTGCCATTCGTAGCAAACCTATTTTATTTGCATGCATTGGTATAACTATCTTAGCTGCGTTTGCATATTTGTATGCACACGTATTTAGCGGCCGTGCTACATTTATACATTTTGGTGCAATGATAGGAAGCATAATGGTGGCTAATGTTTTTTTCGTAATTATTCCTGCACAAAAAGCAATGGTAGCTGCTGCAAAAAAAGGAGAATTGCCCGATCCACAAAAAGGAAAAAATGCTTTGTTCAGATCCATACACAACAACTATTTTACATTGCCAGTTTTATTTGTAATGGTGAGCAATCATTTTCCTAGTACGTTTGGTAATAAATACCAATGGATAATTTTAATGGTAATTAGCATTGGTGCTGCTGGTGTAAAACATTGGCTCAATGTAAGAGAACAAGGTAGATTAAGTGTATGGATATTACCAGCATCGGTATTGGTGCTACTTTCGGCGGCTTACATAACTGCGCCTACACCAGCCACTACTGCATGCAATGAAATTTCTTTTAGCGAAGTAAATAATATTATTCAAACGAGGTGTGTAAGTTGTCACTCATCTAAACCTACAGATGATGTATATACAGCCCCGCCCAATGGTGTAAAGTACGATACACCTCAAGAAATTGTGGCTAAAAAAGAATTGATTATGCAGCGAGTGGTTGTTACAAAAACAATGCCCATGAATAATAAAACAAATATTACTCCCGAGGAAAGAGATATTATACGATGCTGGTTGCAACAAGGCGCAAAAACTAAATAATAAAAAGCATAAAAAATTAAACATGACAAGAGAAGAAAAATTTATGGCAGAAGCCATACAACTTTCCATGAATGGCGTTGTAAATAATGAAGGTGGCCCATTTGGTTGTGTAATTGTAAAAGGCGATGAAATTATTGCAAGGGGCAACAATAAAGTTACCAGCACCAACGATCCCACAGCACACGCCGAAATAGTGGCCATACGTGAAGCTTGTAAAAATTTAAATACATTTCAATTATCCGATTGCGAAATATACACAAGTTGCGAGCCATGCCCAATGTGCTTGGGTGCTATTTATTGGGTACGGCCAGCAAAAATTTATTATGCCAATAATAGGCAAGATGCTGCAAAAATTGGCTTTGATGATAGTTTTATTTATGATGAACTAACAGTAGAAATGGGAGATCGCAAAATACCAATGATACCGATTGGGAGAGAAAAAGCATTGGCATCTTTTGAAGCATGGCAACAAAAAGAGGATAAGGTTAAATATTAGTTTTAAGATTTAATTTCATTTTCAAAATGGTTTTGCATTGAAATAGAACGCTGTTCCCGCATTGTGCGGGATCGAAGGCGGGTTAATTATTTATATACTTATTTTATGCACCACCTTCGACAAGCTCAGGCTGACAGTACAATTATCAAACCATTATTTCAGTTCTCTATAAAAAAATTATCTGAAAAATTATTGAATTTTATTTTTCACCGCAATAATTTCCGCAGCAATACTAACAGCAATTTCTTGTGGCGTTTGACTGTGTATATTTACACCAGCAGGTTGCAACAATGCTGTTAATTTATTTTCGTCAATTCCTTTTGCTAGATATTCTTTGTACATGGTTTGTAATTTGGATGCACTCCCTAGCATTTTTAAATAAGAAAAGTTTTTTTGCATCAATGCATCAAATGCAATAGCATCAGTTCTATACCCCAATGTCATAATAATTACAAAAGTATTGGATGTTTCATTTATTACATTTGTCAGCTCACTATAATCTTTTATAATAATTTTTTGTGCAGCAAATTCATTTTTATGAATAGTAGATAAATTTTCTCTTGTATCATACACTGTTACCTCAAAATCCATTTCGCTCATGAGTTTACTTAAAGCTAAGGAACAATGCCCACCACCAATAATGTGTAGATGATTTTTTAAATGTAAGTTTTCTTTATATAACCAATCTGTTTCTGCATTAAAATAAAAAGTATAATTTTTAACTAGCCTTTCAGTAGAAGCGATAATGCCATTTGCCGAAAGGCTTATAGATAATGCATTTCCATTAACTATTTTTTCAATCTCGGAAACATCTTCTTTTTTAATACTGTATAAAAAAATACTTTGTTCACCGCTACATATCATACCGCTTTGGTTGGTTGCTGCTTCTTTATGGTGCAATTGTTTTTTTATACTATTTATTTCTTTCCCTTCTTTTAAATTTTCTTTTACAAGTTCTACCAATTTATGTTCCATTATACCACCGCCGATAGAGCCTTCCATTTCTTCTTTGCTATTTACAGCCATAAAAAAACCTTGTCGCCCAGGACTACTTCCTTTACTTTCCAAAACATACAACAATGCTACAGCAATATTATTTGTAATGCTATCTAAAATAAATTGCCAAGTAAATTTTTGTTGCGGGGTCATCTGTATAAAAAATTAATTACTTTTTTGATGCAAATTCATCAAAACCTTTTCAGGTGTCATTGGTGCATCATAAGCAATATTTGCAGATGGGTTAAAGGCTAGAACTGCGCTACGCAAGGAAAAATATGCACCAATACCATACATCAATGGAGGCTCACCAACAGCTTTACTTTTTAGCAATGCCAAGTTTTCTTTTTGAGTTTCTAAAAAATGTATATCCATATTTTTAGGAGCGCTGTATATGTCGGGTACTTTGTAAGTGCTCAATGCATTCGATTTTAATTTTCCTTTTTCATCATACACAATTTCTTCCATCGTCATCCATCCTATGCCTTGTACAATGCCACCTTCGCATTGTCCCATATCTATTTTATGATTCATTGTTTTGCCACAATCGTGTACTACTTTCACTTCATCTATTTCATAAATACCTCGTTGGCAATCTACCGTTGTTGTAATGATACTTGTACCAAAAACATGGTATGCAAATGGATGTCCTTTTTCTATTGTATTGTCAAAATGAATATCAGGCGGTGTATAATGGGCATGTTCGCTTAAGCTAATCCGCTTTTCATAGGTTGCAAATATTAGTTTACTCCAAGTCAGATCTGTTGCCATATTATTTACATACACAATTTCATTTGCAATACTTATACTTTCAATAGCAACATTTAATATTTTTGCCGCCATTGCTGTAAGCCTTTGCAACAAAGTATTACAAGCTATCTCCGTTGCTTTACCATTAAGATCTGCTGTGGCACTTGCCGCAGTTGGCGATGTATTGGCAATGCGATACGTATTGGTGCTGTGTACTTTTATTTTGTTGATATCGACATTAAAAATTTGTTGTGCAGCTTGTGCAATTTTCGTATTTACACCCTGCCCCATTTCTACCGCTCCAGTGCTTATGCTTATGCTACCATCTGTATATATATGTACCAATGAACGAGCTTGGTTTAGCATTGTTTTGGTAAATGATATTCCAAAACAAATTGGCATAACGGCAATTCCTTTTTTATAATTTTTATTATTCGTATTAAATTCATTTGCCTCTGCATACATTTTCTCTATATCAAATTTTGCATTGGCAGCATCCCAACATTCGGTTGCCTCACTTACTGCTTTTTGCCCGTAAGGAAAAACATCATTTGTTTGCAACAAGTTTTTTTGCTGAATTAGGTATGCAGGAATTTTTAAAGCTTCCGCAACTTTTGCAATAGCAGCTTCTATAACAAACATACCTTGTGGCCCACCAAAACCCCTAAAAGCTGTATTGGGTGGAAGGTTTGTTCTACAACTATATGCAGTGGCTTTTACATTAGGAATAAAATATGTATTGGTACAATGAAACAATGTACGCTCCAAAATAGCAGGCGACAAATCTGCAGCCGCTCCAGCATTTTGATAAAAAGAAACCTCGTATCCCAATATTTTTAAATCAGCATCTAATCCTATTTTATAAAACGAAGTGTATGGATGTCGCTTGCCCGTCATGCGCATATCATCCATACGATGCAAAGAAAATTTTACAGGCTTTTTTAAAATATGCGTAGCCAATGCACACATTACAGCCCATGTAGTAGCTTGGTCTTCTTTGCCACCAAAGCCACCACCCAAACGCACTGTATCTACTTCTACTTTATGCATAGGCAAGTTTAAAACTCTTGCAACAGTTCGTTGAACCGCTGTTGGTCCTTGCGTACTCGAGTGTATGAGTAATTGCCCATTTTCGTTTGGAATAGCATAAGCACCTTGTGTTTCAATATACAAATGTTCTTGTCCGTTTGTATTTGCTTTTCCTTCGTAAATATGTGAGCAATTTTCCCAAATGTTATCTACTTCACCCATTTTAAAAGAGCGTGGAGGCACAATTAATTCACCTTTTTCTTTTGCTACAACAGGGTCGGTTATAATTGGTAATTCTTCAAATTGTACTTTTATTAATTTAGCAGCAGCCATTGCCATATGTTCTGTTTCTGCAATTACCAATGCAATGGGCATTCCACAAAAATGTACATGATCACTTGCTAGTAATTCTTCATCAGAAATTATGCCGCCAATTTGGTTTTGCCCAGGTATATCTTTTGCAAAAATAATTTTTACCACACCTTTCATTTTTTGGGCAGCACTTGCATCTATGTTCAATATTTTTCCATGTGCAATAGGAGAATCAAAAACGGCAGCATACAAAGTGCCTTGCAGTATGGCTATATCATCTAAGTAAATAGATTTGCCTGTTACATGCTGATGAATATCCGTATTGCCGTTATATGTATGTGATGCTAATGTGCTACTCATGTTTATTTATTTTGCAAATCAAAATGCAGTTTTACTAATTGCTGCAACAATAAAGATTTGTATGCTGCTGTTCCTCTAGCATCGCTAATGGGTGAAATATCTGTCGGCACTATATGTAAAGCTGCTTGTATATTTTCTTCTGTAATTTTTTTGCCAGTTAAAAATGCATTTGTTTTTTGCAATAGCATTGGCACAGGGCCTACGCCACCAGCAGAGATATGCACATCCATTATTGTATTGTCTTTTACTACCAAATGAATAGCAGTATTTACGCTTGCAATATCTAAATGTGTGCGCTTACAAACTTTTTCAAAATTGAAAAAGCCAGTGGGTTTTGTAAAAGTAAAATGAGTAAGTTCTTCCTCAAAAAGTTTATCAATATTTTTATAGCCTTTATAAAAATCTTTAAGCAGAACGGTTCTTATTGTATTTGTTTTTGTATTTTGAAAATGCAATGTTGCATTTAATGCTAAAAAGAAAATCGTAAAATCTCCAATGGGCGATGCATTTATAAAATTACCAGCAAACGTAGCCATATTGCGTATGGGTGTACTCGATACTAATTTTACAATTGCCGCAAGATTAGGAAAAGCATTTTTTATTATTGCAGATTCTGCAAAGTAGGTGACATTTGTACCTGCACCAATTTCTATTTCGCCATTTTTCTCAACAATATAATTTTTATTTTTTTGTGCAACAAAATGTAAATTGGCTTCTACTACGTCAGCATGTTTTTGCACATATAAATCTGTTCCACCGCCAACTATAAAATGATAATCGGGTTGAACAATGTTTTCCAATTCTAATTTATGTAATCGTATACCAACTTCATTAAAATATGCTGGTACAATATTTTGTTCAATGGCAAAATCAATATTATCTTTTGTGTTATTTTGTTGCATCAAACCAACTACATCTTTTGCAGCCAATTTTATACTTTGGTATCCTGTACAGCGGCAAATATTTCCATCCATACTTGCTATAGCGGTTTCATTATTTATGGCTGGTTTATTTATACAACAACCTGTAAGACTCATGATAAAACCTGGTGTACAAAAACCACATTGCGATGCATTGTTTTCTGCAAAGGCAGCTTGCACAGGCGTAAGCGTTGCATCATTAATTCCTTCAATGGTTACAATATGTTTGCCATTGGCATTTCCAATAGGCATTAAACAACTCGTTGCAGACTGATATTGTACATGCTCATTTTCGAGTGTACCTACCAAAATAGTACAAGCACCACAATCCCCTTCCCTACAACCAATTTTAGTACCTTTTAGATTTTTTTCGTATCGAATAAAATCCAACAAAGTTGTACCTGTGGGAAAATCAGTTTCAATTTCGATATTGTTTAAAATAAACTTCGTCAAACTATTTACAATTTTATGTTTTTAAAGATACAGAATAGTTAATAAACGAAAATATTATTGAAAAAGCTACAAGAGTAAAAAATATATTATGGCTTTGTTGCCATATTTTTTTTTGCAAAGCAAGAATTAATATACCCACATAAAAAAACCACCCTTTTAAAAAAGAGTGGTTTACTATAAAAATATTTCAAAAAATTAAACTCTAAAATGAGCGAAAGCTTTGTTGGCTTCTGCCATACGATGTGTATCTTCTTTTTTCTTGTAAGATGCACCTTCACCTTTACTTGCTGCTACTATTTCATTAGCTAATTTATCAGACATGCTACGTCCATTTCTTTCACGGCTGTAACGTACCATCCATTTAATGCTCAAAGAGATTTTTCTATCGGGCCTAACCTCAGATGGTATTTGGAAAGTAGCACCACCAATACGGCGGCTTCTAACTTCTACACCAGGAGTAATGTTTGTTAACGCTCTTTTCCATACTTCGTATCCTTCTTCGCCTGTAGTTTTTGCTACTTTATCTAACGCATCGTAAAATATACTGTATGCTCCACTTTTTTTACCTGCCCACATTAGGTTGTTTACAAAACGAGTAACCAATTTGTCGTTAAACTTTGGGTCTGGTGCTAAGGGTAATTTTTTGGCTTGTGCTTTACGCATTTCTTTTAATTTTTAATTTGTTTAAGGGTTAAATTTCTTCAAGGTTTAAAACTTTACTCAACCCTAATTTAAGTGTAATTGTTTTCTATTATCTAATGTCTAAAATCTAATATCTAGATTCTATTTCTTAGCTCTCTTAGTTCCATACTTACTACGGCTTTGCTTACGGTCTTTTACACCTGCAGTATCCAAAGATCCACGGATGATATGATAACGTACACCTGGCAAATCTTTTACCCTACCGCCACGTATCAATACGATACTGTGCTCTTGTAGGTTATGACCTTCTCCAGGAATGTAGGCAATAACTTCTATCTTATTTGTAAGACGTACTTTAGCTACCTTACGTAGCGCTGAGTTAGGCTTCTTAGGAGTTGTTGTATATACTCTCGTACATACACCACGACGTTGCGGGCAAGAATCAAGTGCTCTTGATTTGCTTTTCGCTTTAATAATTTCTCTTCCTTTTCTAACTAATTGTTGTATAGTTGGCATTTATATAACCTTTTTTTTCGGACGGCAAAGGTAGGATTTTATTTTAGAAAAAGTGCAACAAGAAATAAAAAAACGTAAAAAATTAAAGTAAGTGAGGTTTTAATAGGTAAATAGCAATAAAATAGCCTACAAACAAGGGGGATGAGGGATAAATAACCTGCATAAATACAAATCTCTTATATAAAAAAGTGCGTTCCAAAAACCCTGAAAGGGTTTAATTTCCATAACCATGGGTGAAGCCCATGGTTACAAAATAAAAAAAGGGCAAAACCCCAACGGGGTTCAACAATCAACACCATTATTATATTGCAACAAATGTTCAACCCCTTCAGGGTTATGTTATGCAATCCGCCATAGCCCATGGGTTGCACCCATGGCTATGGATATTCAACCACTTCGTGGTTTGTTCGTTTATTAGCAGTTTAATTCAATTTCATGTATTCATTTTCTCCATCAATCTACATCATCAAAATTCTCCATCAATCTCCTCCATCATCAACCTCTTCTATAAAAGATGCCAAAAGATATACTGTTGAACGGAGTCCTTCGATAAACTCAGGATAAACTAGCCAATGAAGTCAAATCGAAGTACTTCTGCCCATAACTACATCATAAAAATAACAGGTACTGTTACTTCATAAAAAATGCCCCCCACATTTTTGTAGAGAGCATCCATTTTATAAGCTGATTTTATTTTACAATTTCATCATCCAACCATGTGCATCGGCGGTTTTGCCATAACGAATATCGTTTAGCATGGCTTTTACTTTTGGTGCTACTTGCCATTTGTCCACATCAAAAACCATATCGTATTCTTTGTAGCGCAATTCCTTTATGAGCGAAATGGTAGCGGCTGTGCCTGTACCAAATACTTCTTTTAAAGTGCCTGCTTTGTGGGCTTCTATCACTTCGTCAATATTTAGCGCACGCTCTTCTACGGTTAATCCCATTTCTTTTAAAAGTGTAATTACGCTATCTCTTGTTACGCCATTTAATATGGTGCCTTCGTCTAAATTTGGTGTGATGGCTTTGTTGCCAATGATGAAAACGACATTCATTGTACCACATTCTTGTACATATTTATGTTCGTAAGCATCTGTCCAAAGCACTTGGTCGTA
>JAYTGY010000448.1:0-10568 GCA_043733065.1 Ferruginibacter sp. | reverse complement strand
ATTGCAAATTTTGGTGCAATAAAACATAAACTAGCAGAATGTGCTACACGTATATGGGTGAGCGAAAGCGCACTCTACCGCACAAGCAAATGGATAGATGATAAAGAAACAGAATTAGAGCAAGCTGGAAAAACTTATGCAGAGGCGCACCTTGCGGCAGCGGAAGAATTTGCCATAGAATGTGCGATGCTAAAAGTAGATGGCAGCGAAGTGTTGGATTTGATAGTAGATGAAGGTGTACAAATACACGGTGGTAACGGATTTAGCGATGAGTATATGATTAGCCGTGCATATAGAGATAGTCGTATAAATAGAATTTACGAAGGTACAAACGAAATAAATCGTTTGCTTACGGTGGATATGATGCTAAAGCGTGCCATGAAAGGAAAACTTGATTTGATGGGACCTGCCATGGCAGTGAGTAAAGAATTGATGAGTATTCCTGATTTTGGTAGTGATGATGAAACGCCATTTGCTACTGAGAAAAAAGCAGTAGTGCAAATGAAAAAAGCGATACTGATGGTAGCAGGCGCTGCAGTTCAAAAATTGATGATGGGCTTGAGTGATGAGCAAGAAATATTAATGAACATTGCAGATATGGCGATTGTTACTTTTAATGCAGAGAGTGCATTACTACGTGTTATAAAAATGACAGATAAGCAAGGCGAAGCTGCAGTAAGTATTCAAAAAGATATGATGCATGTATACCTAAATGATGCAGTGGATGCTGTAAACAAAGCGGGCAAAGAAGCCATTAATGCTTTTGCAGATGGTGATGAGCAACGTATGATGTTGCTTGGCTTAAAACGCTTTACAAAAATGGCTCCATTTAATAGCAAAGAAGCTAGAAGGCGCATTGCTGCTAAGTTGTGTGCGGATAATAAATATGCTTTGTAGTTTTCAGGGGTGAATATAAAGTCTGCAAAGACTATTTGATTAAAAACTGTCTCTTTTATAGAGGCAGTTTTTTTGTGTAAAAAAATTTGGTAAATATTTGGGCAATTGTTTTAATTTGTATAAAACTTAAAGACTTATGGTTTCTTTAGACAAAAAATGGCAACAAATAAAATGGTTGGTAATTATTATTGGCGCTTTGTTTGTATTAGGAATTTTGTATTCGTTGTTTAATTCGAATAGTGGCTCTAGTGTTTTTATAATGTTGATTACAGGGTTGTGTTTGGGTGCTGCATTAATGTACTTTATTATTAAATCAGCAAAAGCAAAAACACCAATTAGAATTACAGAAAGCTCGCATACTGTGGTAGAAAGTATAAAAAAAGTTTTTAAAGTGGTATGTGCCGAAGGACATTTTAATGAGATGTATGACTATGAAGAAACAAAACAAATTTTATCTTTTATACCATCTACAAAAAAAGCATTGGTAATAATAAAGGCTAAAGTGCTTATTGGGTTTGATTTTGACCAATGTGTATGGGAAACAAATGAGGCTACAAAAAAAATAAGTTTGGTTTCTTTTCCGCAACCACAAATACTTTCTATAGAGCCAGATTATAAATACTACAATATGGAAAATGGTATTTTTAATAAATTTAGTAAAGAAGATTTGATGGACATACATACGAAAGGAAAAAAGCAAATAGAAATTGCAGCACACAAAAGTGATTTGCCAAAAATAGCATCGGAACAATTAAAAACGCTTATTACCGAAATGTTGCATTCAAAAAATTGGAGCTTGGAAAATACGGCTCAAAATTTTTTGCTGAATGGAGCAATAACGAATGCTATTTAAATATCTGATAAGTAATCCAACTAAAGAAATATGCCAGCCCCGTCATGTACACAAACTGAATGATAGGCCATTTCCAAGATTTTGTTTCTCGTTTTACAATAGCGAGTGTACTCATACATTGCATGGCAATAACATAAAAAATTAATAGCGATAAACCTGTAGCAAGGTCATACACTTTTGTACCATCGGGTCTTTTTGCTGCGGCCATTTTTTGGCGAAGCGTATTACTATTTTCATCTGCACCATCGCCCACAGAATACAATGTAGCCATAGTGCCTACAAAAACTTCTCTTGCTGCAAAAGATGTAATAAGTGCTATTCCAATTTTCCAATCGTACCCAAGTGGGCGAATGCTTGGTTCGATAAAACTTCCTAATATACCAGCGTATGAATTTTGAAGCAATGCAGTTTTTCTTTCTTTATTTAAAACATCTTTTTGCAAGGGCGATACTAATACCAACGCATCGTACTTTGTGGTAACTGCTTTCATTTTTTCGGTAGGTCCAAATGTACTCAACACCCAAAGCAATAAACTAATTATCATAATAACTTTACCAGCATCTACCACAAATATTTTTGCTTTTTCTACCATGGTTACTAAAATATTTTTCCAACGTGGTGCTCGGTAGGTAGGCAATTCTAAAATAAAAAAACTACGCTCTGTACTTTTTATAAACCATTTCATTATCCATGCTACAAGCAATGCCAACACTGTACCTAGCAAGTAAAGCAACATCATTACCAAACCTTGCAAACTTAAAAATCCAAAATATAATTTTGATGGAATAACAAGTGCTATTAAAATGGTATAAACTGGTAAACGTGCACTACAACTCATGAGTGGTGTAATCATGATGGTAAGTAAACGTTCTTTTTTATTTTCGATATTTCTTGCACTCATAATGGCAGGCACTGCGCATGCATAACCGCTTATCATTGGCATAACGCTCTTGCCATTGAGCCCAACTTTGCGCATGAGTTTATCTGTAAGAAAACTTATGCGAGCCATGTAGCCAGTATCTTCTATCAAAGTAATGAGGCCAAATAAAATCATTATCTGTGGAATAAAAACCATGATACCACTTAAGCCTGCTACAATTCCGTTTATAAAAATATCGGCAAATAATCCATGAGGTAAAATATTAGAAAGCCATCCACCGAGTTTTCCAAAAGTCCACTCTATACCATCCATTGGAAATTGAGCCAGCCAAAAAACAGATTGAAAGAGGATAAACATAACAGCTAGCAGAATAAAATATCCACCAGTGCGATGCAATAAAATATCATCTATCTTTTCGGTGAGTAGTGATTTTTTTAAAGGATCGCTCTCTATCACAGTCTGCTGCATAATTTGTTTTATACGGCTGTAGCGTAGCATAATTTCTTCTGCTTGGGTTTTGGTAGCATTAAAATTATTATCTGTTTTTAATTTTTCTATTTGTGATATTTGCGCAGCACTAAAAGAAAAATGTTCATTATTTATAAGATAATGTAGCAACTTGTAATGACTAGCATTTGGCAATATTTTTTTTGCCTCGAGTATGGCATTTGTGTTTGCGGTATTTTCTTCTATAAAATCTCGTGCGGGTACATTTTGTAAATTATCCGATAAATATTCTATCGATTTTTTTAATGCTGTAATACCTTTATTTTTTCGTGGATTGATAGAAACAATTGGAACGCCAAGCTCTCTTTCCATGCCAGCAATATCTATTTCAGTCCCATTTTTATTTGCCATATCCATCATCGAAAATGCAATAACAACGGGTATTTTAAGGTCTATAATTTGTGAGCAAAACAATAAATTTCTTTTTAAATTACTAGCATCTGCCACCAACACAATCATGTCGGGTTTAATATCTATATCTTCGCCCATGAGAACGTTATACGCCACCCATTCATCGGATCGTTTTGGATATAAACTGTATGTGCCAGGTAAATCAATTATGGTAGCATCAATGTTTTCAGAAATTTTGCTACTACCTGTTTTTTTATCGACCGTTACACCGGGAAAATTGCCCACCTGTTGGTTGAGCCCTGTAAGTGCATTAAACAGCGACGTTTTGCCGCTGTTTGGGTTTCCTACAAGTGCTATGATTATTTTTTTGCTCAACAAGTTGTTTTGAAATACATTTATTTTAGCAAAAATAAGGGTTAGATTTTTGATGCGGTTACGATTTAGAGAATTGTATGTTGGTCTTGCCTAGAAGCAGCCAAGGCATTATCTTTGCTTTATGAAAAGAATGAAATATATATTAGTACTGTCAATTTTTGCCACGCAAACATTATCAGCACAAAAAATAAATAAAGAAGATAAAAAAGTAATTGACAACTTAAAGACTACTATTAATTTTTTGGCAGATGATAAATTGGAGGGGCGTCGTACGGGTAGTGCTGGTGAAAAATTAGCTTATGAGTTTATTCAAAAAGAATTTAAGAAAGCAGGATTACAAACTTTTACAGCTGATAAAAATTTTGTGCAAATTTTTGATGTGAATGAAGGAAAAGAATTTGAACAAAAAAGTAAATTAATAATTGGTGACATTGCTTATTCTGCAAATGAACATTTTTTCCCATTATCTTTTTCTGGCAATCTTGCTGAAATTAAACTAAGTAATATTGAAAAACAAATAGCCTTTTTTGATATTGGCGATTTGCTAAAAGAAAATGAAAACAATCCGCATTTCGATTTAAAAGACAAATTAGTAAGCATTTGTACCGACCAAGCATCAAAAAATAAAAAGCTAGTCATTTTTAAAAACAACAGCACCATAAAAGATGATTTAAGTTTCGATGCAAAAGATAAAACAACCACATTGCCAATTGCTGCCATTTTTGTAAAAAATCAATTGAAAGAAAAATTTGATGATGGATTATTGTATGCAACACTTGCGATAAATATTTCTAACAAAACAAAACAAGGTCACAATGTTATCGGCTACATAAATAACAATGCTACAAACACTATTATACTCGGCGCACATTACGATCACCTTGGTTATGGCGAAGACCACAACTCATTGTACACTGGCGCTGCGCCTATGATACACAATGGTGCAGATGATAATGCAAGTGGTACTGCTGCATTAATAGAAATGAGTAAATGGCTAAAAAAATCGACGTATAAAAAATTCAATTATTTGTTCGTTTCTTTTTCAGGAGAAGAATTGGGTTTGTTTGGTTCCAAATATTTTACTGAGCATGCAGGGTTAGATTTAAAAACTGTAAACTACATGATAAATATGGATATGGTGGGAAGATTGAATGACAGTACACATGGGCTTACCATTGGCGGTTATGGCACATCGCCTGTTTGGGGGCAAATTATAAAAAAAGAAAATGCTTTTTTTAAATTAAATTTAGATAGCAGTGGTAGCGGACCAAGTGATCACACTTCGTTTTACAAAAAAGATATTCCTGTATTGTTTTTTTTTACTGGCAGCCACAAAGATTATCATAAGCCAAGCGATGATGCAGATAAAATAAATTACTATGGAGAGTTACAAGTAATAAAATACATACAAAATATAATTGCACAAACAAATAAAATGGATAAGCTTGCTTTTGCAAAAACCAGAGAAGTGAGTATGGGTAAAAGTAGTTTTAAAGTAAGCCTAGGAGTAATGCCTGATTATACTTTTGATGGTAACGGTGTTTTGGTAGATGGTGTTTCGGAAAATAGGCCTGCGCAAAAAGCTGGAATAAAAGTTGGCGATGTATTGATACAACTAGGGGAACATTCGTTTACAGATGTACAAAGCTATATGGGAGCGTTAAACAAATTTAATAAAGGCGAAACAACAACAGTGAAATTAAAGAGAGGGAAAGATGAAATTGTATTGCCGATTACGTTTTAAAGGCCCCCTAAATCCATCGATGGGGGACTTTTAGGCCTCAATATTTTAGACCTTATTACAGAGTATAAATGTCTAATTTATCTTCTTTGTGAAACTTTGTGCCTTAGTGGTAAATTGTATTGTAATGAAATTAAAAATAGATACAGAAACGCTTATTGAAGAATTCTTTGACAGTACTTGTCTGCTGGGCATTGTAGCGCCTGTAAAAGATTATTTATTTAGCTGGCATATAAACCAAGCTATGGGTTATCATTTTACATTAAACCACAGTATAGAAATTCAATTAAGAAAAAAAGAAAGAAATTATTTTTTTTCTATTTATGAATATGTCGTGCAAGGCACAAACATGGTGCACTATTTGTACAACAATGAAGACGATGGAGAGTATTTATTGCCAGAGTTTAAACATTTAGATTTTCTTTGGTTGGCAAAGGGAGAAGAAATGGAAAGAGAAGAAGTAATTTCGCTACAAAAATCATTGAGATTATTACCAGCAGTACAATTGGTTACAGAAATGACGGATGAAAAAATAAAGAACAAACAATTTTTAATCTTTTAAAAAATATATTATGTGGAAAGAAATAGATAATAAACTATACCAAAAATTTACGTTTAAAGATTTTGTAGAAGCGTTTGCATTTATGACTAAAGTTGCTATCATTTCTGAAAAAATGAATCATCATGCCACCATAACCAACACTTACAATACTGTAGAGTTGTGGCTTTGCACGCACGATGCAGGCAATAAGGTAACTGAAAAAGATGTAGTATTGGCTACTAAAATAGATGCAGTTGTAGGGGCATTATAATTCAACAATACTTACCACTTTTTCTTCTTGCGCTTTTAAAAATCCAATGGGTTTAATAAAATTTGCCAATCCATTTTCTTTTAAACAATTAACGACCTCTTCTGTTTTATTTTTATTTACAGCAATCAATAAACCTCCGCTTGTTTGTGGGTCTGCTAATATTGCCCATTGCTCTTCTGTGAGTGGACCAATTTTATGCGCATAGCTATCACGGTTTCTAGTAGTGCCACCAGGTACAGAACCTTGTGCAATGTATTCAAAAATACTTGGCGTAATTACTGGAACATCTGCAAAATTAATAACCGCACTTAAGCCACTACCTTCTGCCATTTCTGTAAGATGACCAAGTAAACCAAAGCCTGTAACATCCGTCATTGCAGTTACACAATTTAGCTTTCCCAATGCTTCACCCACTTTATTTAGCTGCATCATTTGGTTTGCAGCAAGGTCTTTGTGTTCTTCTTTTAAAATAGATTTTTTTTCTGCTGTTGTAAGAATGCCTACGCCCAATGGCTTTGTCAAAAACAATACATCGCCTTCTTGTGCTTTGTTATTTTGTTTTATGTTTTCTAAAGCTACCATGCCATTTACAGCAAGCCCAAAAATTGGTTCTGGAGAATCAATGCTATGCCCACCCGCAAGTGTAATACCCGCTTCGTTGCAAATACTTCTTGCACCATCTATTACTTTTTGTGCAACCTCTGGGGCTAGTTTATTTATGGGCCAACCGAGTATAGCTATGGCTAGCAAAGGTTTTCCGCCCATGGCATACACATCACTTATAGCATTTGCACTTGCTATACGTCCAAAATTAAATGCATCGTCAACAATAGGCATAAAAAAATCGGTGGTAGAAATAAGTGCTGTGCCATTTCCTAAATCCAACACTGCTGCATCGTCTTTACTATGGTTGCCTACAATGAGCTTATCATTATCGGGCATAGCAATATTGCCTTTTAATATTGTATCTAAAACTTGTGGTGATATTTTACAGCCACAACCTGCACCGTGGGAGAATTGTGTGAGTTTTATTTGTTCCATTATTTGTTAATGTTATGCAATTTGGATTTTCTATAATTTTTTCTAAAAAAACTTTTTGGTTTAATAGCATTCAAAGATAGCACTATCGTTTTTATAGTTTCTAAATTGTACTCTGTAGTTCGTCTTTACTTTAAATAAAAAAAACCTCACTTTTAAAAGAGAGGTTTTACATAATTGAGAAAAAAAAATTATGGTGTTGCCAATTTTTTCTTTACCTCTTCCCTAACTAATGCATTTCCTACGTCATTAAAATTATAAGCGGCTACTTCTTTAAATAGCGATGTAGCTTTTTCTTTATTGCCTGCAGCCTCATTGGCTTTGGCTAGCCAGTATTTGTTATACATATTGTTTAGATCAGCTTTTTCAAAATGAGTTATGGCATCTGTATATTTTTTTTGTTTTATATTTATTAAGCCCATATTATAATGATACCCTTCAAATTTTCGATCGTCCTTTATTGGATCTATTGCTACTTTCATGGCTTCGGATTTTGCAATTGCTTCATCAAATTTTCCTTCGGTACATGCCAACAACGATTCCCAATTTAATTTATCGGCCTGTGCAAATATTTTAGCTTCGGGTGTTCCTAAATCGTTTGCCAGCCGCTCAGATAAAGGGAGAAGCATAGGCACTACTTTTTTTAATGTAGCGGCATCTCCATTATGTACGGCAATATTTGCGCAGGTTGTTAAATAATTAGATTTATCGTTGTCAGATTTGCTTTTATTTGCCGAAACGGTATCGGTTTTCATAGCTTCATCCATTAGTAATTTTAATGCAGCAGTGCTATTATTTTGAAACAAATAGCTGAAAGCTGTATTTATTATTCCAAAAGACTTTTGTACATCATTATTGCCAGCATCGGCATAGTTCTTTCGTGCTTCATCAAAATTACCAAGATAAATATTTGCATGTCCTTCTTTGTAATATCCTTCAGGTGCTGTAGGATTAAGTTCTACTGCTTTTGCGTAAGCCGTTTTAGCTTTTGCAAAATCATTTTGTGCTCTGTAACAATCACCCAAAGTAATTTGTGCACCCGAACTTTTAGGGGCTAACTCAACAACTTTTAACACATTTTCTTCTGCTTTTTTTAAATCTTTTGGTTCGTTAAACATAAAAGAACCAGCTAAAGAAGCATACCCACCAACCCATGATGGATTTAGTTGTATTGCTTTTTGATATTGTTCTCGGGCTTTATCAAATTGATTATTTCCAGCAAATCCATTCCCCAAATCATTTTGAGCTCTAGCCATATCAGAATAAGCTGTTGCTATGTTTTGTAAAATTTCCAGCCCTTTTTTTCTATCTCCGGCAAGGTTGGTGCTTTGGTATTCTGCAAACATTTTTTCCCAATTACTTGCACTATCTAATTTTGCTTTGCCAGCATTTATATCATCTGAATACTCTTTAAAACTTGAAGCAGTGTTGGCTCTTAATAAATAGGCAATACCCATGGTAGGATCTTGTTCTATTGCTTTGGAAAATGCACTTCTTGCTTTTTTTGATTCGTTAAGGTCTAGCGCAGCTAACCCTTCTTCAAACGAAGCTTTTGCTTCTAAAGATTTGGTGGTTGCAATAATATCTGTGTTTTTGGATGTGGTTTTTTCTTTATTACTTTCAACCTCTTCTTTATTACTTTCTGCTTCATTACAAGAAATAAAGCAAACAAATAATGATAAAATTAAAAATCTTATATTCTTTTTCATATACAATAAATTTAGTGCCTTATTGAGGCTGGTTAATGAAAACAAAAGGAGTTTTCACAACGGGGATAGATTGTATGTAGTTACAAAGGGAGAGGAAAGAAATATAAATATAATAAAAATATTTAATACAAAAAATATTTTTATATTTTTTCAAAATGTCAGTCTAAAATATTTGATAAAGTTGCACAATTTTTTTTTGCATTTACATCAGACGCACTTATTTTTTTAATAAGTGTTTCGGCATTTTCTCTATTATACAATCCCTTCAAATAATATTTATCATAGTAAGTAAGTAGTATTCTAAAACTTTCTTTAAAATTATTTTCTAATAAAAAATTGATGGCGGTTTTTGTTTCTAGCCCACCCAATCTTTTTTGTATGCGCATAATAGCTGTCACAAGCTGATCTTTTTTTTGCACGCCATATTCTTCGGTTAAATAATTTAACCTCTCTTCAAAAGGGATATCGAAAAAATATACTTTACTATTTCGCATTGTTCTCCAAAGTGGCATGGGTATTTGTAAGTTGCCTATACGTTGGCTTTCGTCTTCCAGCCATATTGGGTTCAAGGTTGAAGGTGGAAGGTTCAAAGTTGGTTCATTATACTTTGAGATTTCATTATATAATTCTTGTTGTCTATCGTCTGCTATCTTCTGTCTATCTTCTGTTGTCTCTTGGCAGTCGTCTGTTGTCAGTCGTCTGTCGTCTGACGTCTTGCCTTTAGCTTCAAGTTCAATTGCCAATAAATTTTCAAACATTTCTTGCGAAGGTTGTACTGATTGCCCAATACCACCGAGCGCAGAACCTTTATGATTTGCTAATCCTTCTAAATCTATAACGGCATTATTTTCTTTTGCTAATGCGTGTAACAACAATGTTTTTCCGCTTCCTGTATAACCACCAATTATTTTAAAATGATAATCTTTTTCGAATTGTTGTAACACCCAATTGCGATAAGCCTTGTAACCACCTACCAAAGTATAAACTTTAAAACCATACAAATCTAACAACCAAGCCACGCCTGCACTGCGCATTCCACCACGCCAACAATGAAGAAGGATGGTTGAAGGTTGAAGGTTGAAAGTTGAAGGTTTTTTTTCATCAAAGTTCTTTTCTTCTGATGTAGATACTTCATTAATGGAAGGGTTGGTATTTTTAATATAAATTTTATTTTTAGAATCTGTAACCTCTAGCCCGTAACTCTTAACCAAATCCTCTGCTAGTTCAACTATTGCTCTCATCTTCTTCCCAAAAAAATCCAATCCAAGTCTTATGGCAATTTGTTTGCTTTCTTGCTTGTATGCAGTGCCTACAATTTTTCTTTCTTCATCATTAAATAATGGAAGACTTTTTGCATTGGGTATATGTGCATGTGCGTACTCGCTTGGGCTGCGTACATCTATCA
>JAYTGY010000447.1:0-4307 GCA_043733065.1 Ferruginibacter sp. | reverse complement strand
CTTTTAAAAAGTTGGCATCCGTTTCCGAAAAGTTGGCATCCGTAGGATGAAAAATGATTACCGTATTTACAAAGTTTATTAAAAGTTGGTAGTAAGTCCAACTTTTACACCAACGTTATATAATTTTTCGTTGTAGTTGTATGTTTTTTTGAAAGAAGATAATACTTGGTATCTAAACTGCGGGCCAACATTTAGCGTAATGCCAGCTGAAGGTTTGAAACTTACAAAAGTTTCTACAGCGGTATTCAAATTCCATTTGCGAAGCAAGCTATTTTCAGTAATATAATTTTTCGCATCAGATGAAAGAACAAATGCACTGCCACTCAAAATATATGTTGGTTGAGCGGTAGCACCTATATACCATTTCAATTTTTCGTTGCCTGCTACTTTAATATCCAACCCAATTGGTACAACAACTTGCCAAGTAGTTTTATTTAAATTGGTGCCACCATCTTCTGCAGTGTATAACGAAGACCTTGTAGTGTTTTGTAACCCAGTAACGGCAAGCGATGCCTGTGTTGGGTGTAAAAGCTCGGTGGCTTTAGAAATATAATTTGTATAGTTTGCTTGCAATCCAGTCTTCAAACGAATATTTTTTGAAAGTTGATATTGATATACCGCACCAGCTTCTAGGTTTAAAGCAAATACATCATTCATTGTTTCATCTGTTGTATTAGAATTTGAAGAAGCAGCAAACGATGAAGTAAAAACAGCTGCTTTACTATTTTGTTGTACTTGCGTAAGTGTTCTGTAACCTACAGAAGGCGTAATGTAATATGATACACTTCCAAATTCTTTCAATTTGTTTATGCGAGGTTTATTTTTAAAAGCGTAATCTTCTGTCCAAGATTTTTCTTCGTAGTTAATGGCAGTATTTTTTGCAATTGCATCTTTTAATAGAGGAATATTATTTTTTGCAATTGTTTTTGGTTCGGCATCATTTTCTATAGCAGCATCAATGGTATTATTTTTAACAGAACTATTTTCATTAATTGGCTCAATATTTTTTTCTTCTGTAATAATTGAAACTACATTTTTTTCCTCGTCAACAACAGCAACTTCACTCAAGTTTTGTGTTTCCTTTTCCGTAGTATTTTTTGCAATACTACTAATCATTTTAAGCTTCAAATCATCATCATTAACCAAAATATTTTTTGCAGTAGTTGTATTATTGGCAGAAAGTATTGAAGAAGTCTTTGTTATTTGAGAAGAAATAAATTGTGAATTATCGGTATTGGTATTATTATTTCTTTGTGCAGCTATTGTGTAATTATTTGAAAGCTGTGTAGAAATATTTTTAGCAGCAACCGAAACAATATTTTGTACAACATTATTTTTTTCGGTAGAAGCCAATGTAGCACTTGCCAATAAATTTTCTTCCGTATTTTTTCTTGCAGAGTTGTTTATCGAATTATTATTGGCAACACCAACATACATAATGCATGTAAGAATAAGCATACACACAGCAATAGACGGCCATCTTCTATCGGGGTGCATATTGTTGTATATACCATGCCAAACTTTCCGAGCGGGAATCATCTTAAAATCTTCGATGCTGCTTCTCAGAAATTGTTCAAAATTATTATTGTTGTTTATATTTTCCATTCTGCATTAAAACCTTAATCGTAATTTATTTTACTGCCGCTGTTTTTATATAGTTGTTTTTGTATTGAGCTTTATCCATAATATTTCTCTTTACCAATATTTCTTCTAACATTGCTTTTGCTCTGGTATATTGGCTTCTGCTTGTGCTTTCTCCTATCTCTAGCATTTCGCCAATTTCTTTGTGCGAATATCCTTCTATAGCATACAAATTTAAAACCGTTCTATAACCCAATGGCAAAGAACGAATACACTCTACTATTTGTTTGGCTTGCAAAAGGCTTGGTACTAAATCTTCGTTGGTATGAAAACTATGAGCATGTATTAAATCGACCGTGTCAGCAAATTTTTTATTCTTCTTCAACACGTTTATGCAAGTATGCACAATTACACGCCGTATCCATCCCTCTAGCGAGCCTTCGTTTCTGTATTGACTAAGTTGGGTAAATATTTTTATAAAACCCTCTTGCAACATATCCTCCGCATCTTCTCTACTCTTAGCAAAACGATAGCAAACACCAAGCATACGAGGACTAAAGCGGTCATAAAATGCCTCCTGCGCAGCAGCATTGTTTCTGATACTTCCCGTAAGCATTTGCTCTTCGGTCATAAATAAAGTTTTTTTACCTCATAAATGTAGGCAATTTTATTTGTATAAGTGCTGCTTTGGAGTTAAAAATGCGGTTGTGACTATTTGAGCGTTTGCTAAATACTTGAATATTGAACATTGAACAATGTTTATTGAGTATTGCGTTGTTTTAAAAGTTTTAATTTTATTGTCCGAGCAAAGAAGCAGCTATGGTCAGCTTCATTGGCGTCGCACATTTCATCTTTATCTCTTTATTCATCTTTTATTATGCAATAGATTGTGCATTAGGCAAACTAATTTAAGCGAATGGTTAAGTGGGGGGACAAGAACGAAGGCGGGGCTGAATTTAAGGGATGCCAACTTTCTGTCTTGGCGGGGTTTTCGCACTTAGAGATTACAAATTATAAAAATGCTTGCTTCGAAACCCCGACATATTGGTAAAGCTTGATTTTTCTTAGTCTAAAACAACTCCTTCTTAAACGACTTTTTGTATATGAATTACCACACGGTTTGTAAGACTGGGTGTATAATAATTTGTGAGTCTTTTTAGCGTCGGGGTTTCACGAGTGATTCTTTTATACTTCAAGGTTTATGCTTGTGAAAACCCCGCCGAAACGGAAAAGGTGGGGCTGAATTTAAGGGATGCCAACTTTTTAAAAATTGACATCTCTTAAATGCAAGATATTTGGGCTAGAAACCGAAGCTATTACTATAAAATTAATATGGAATACTAAATTCTCCTTCTGTAATATTTACAGAACCCCAACTAGCAATCCCACCTATTAAAGTTCCGAAAAAAGTTCCTTTTACTCTGTTGGGAGCTGTTGTGATACTTGTAATTTGAACAGTGAAAGGGCCAGGTTGACCACTTCCTGAGGATACAAAAAATCCATTAGAGTTATAATCATGATATTCACCAAGAATAGAACTAGTTATTGATGCTTGGTTGTAAGTGACAGCAGCGATTGGATTATCGGAGGTTACCTTTAGAGTAATAGAAGGCCTACCAAAAGTTGAAAAGTCACCATCAATATCTAGAAAATAAGCCCCTGGTGCTCCAGTAATGGTAGCTAATAAATTTGTATTAAAATTTCTTAGGGCACTTCCATTAATTTTGGCTCTCAAATAGTCAGTTGTAATTCCTGGGATAGTGAAGGGAACTACTATTGAACAAGAAAATCCAAGAGTGCCTGTTAAATCAAAACTTATAGATTGTGCAATAGTATTTGTTGGTATTTGTCCTGTAGCAGTAAGATCTATATATTGTGTGCCACTAGCAGCGGTTAAAAATCCCGACCCTGAAAAGGTAACTCCGTTTACAGTGTTTGATGTTATCGAATAAGAGCCAGAAACACCAACACTAACAGGGATGCTAATTTTATCAGAGTTTGTTAATGCTAGTCCCGATTGGAAAGTACCTGTTATTATTGAATAAGAACAGGTATAGAAAAAAACAGCTTGAGCCCCACCACCACCAGTTGTAAATGGAATAGTAACACTACAATTTGCCCCGCCGCCACCACTTAAAACAAATGTAGTAGAAGGAGAAGCACCAAAAGAAGGTGTGCCAGTTGCTGTAAGTATAATAGAAGGAGAAGCTGCAGTTAAATTACCAGAACCTGAAAAGGTTACAGCATTTACAGTGGTTGTAATATTGTAAGAACCAGGTGTAGTAACGGTAATTGGAACTGTAATTGTATTGCCAGCAGTCATTGCTGTACCTACTTGGTATGTACCTGCAAAAGTAGAACTGCCACAAGTAAATGTATAAACTGCCGCAGCTGGTGCAGCTGTAAACGGAATAGTAACACTACAATTTGCACCGCCGCCACCACTTAAAACAAATGTAGTAGAAGGCGCAGCCGCCGCAGTAGGTGTGCCTATTGCGTTAAGAGTTATAGAAGGAGTTGTTGCAGTTAAAATACCAGCAGCAGCAAAAGTTACACCATTTACAGTTGTTGTAATTGTGTATCCTCCAGGAGTGCCAACTGTTATGGGAACAGTTATTGTATTACCAGTAGTCATTGCTGTACCTACTTGGTATGTACCTAAAAAACTCGCTGTACCACAATTAAAAGTATATACAGCAGGAGTAGGGGCAGCTTGCACAATTAAA
>JAYTGY010000446.1:0-1881 GCA_043733065.1 Ferruginibacter sp. | reverse complement strand
TGCCAACTTTTTAAAAGTTGGCATCCGTATCTGATAACTGGTTCTACAATTTGAGTAGCATTTCCATAAAATTTTGCTATTAAATTAATTTTATTATCTTCATTTTTTTAAAATGAATTTATGAGCGTACATATTAGTGCTAAAGCTGGCGAAATTGCTAAAATTGTTTTATTGGCCGGCGATCCCTTAAGAGCCAAACATATTGCGGATGCTATGTTGCAGGATGTTAAATTGGTGAGCACCACTCGTAATGCTTTTTATTATACAGGCATATACAACGGCATAACTGTAACCATTGGCGCAAGTGGAATGGGTTGTCCTTCTATTGGAATATATTCTTACGAGTTATATAACGAATATGGCGTGGAATGTATTATTCGTATTGGTACTGCAGGTGCATACGATACCACTACAAAAGTGTATGATGTAATAAATGTAGAGAAAGCATATAGCGAATCAACTTATGCAAGTGAAGCTTTTGATATGAAAGGCAATTGTTTTACGCATGAAGGAATTGCTTATGATCTAATAAATGAAACAGCCGCAAAATTAAATATGACAATAAAAGCTTCTAACATTCACTCAAGCGATGTTTTTTATAGAAGCAAAAAAGGGACTCCGCCGCTTGCTGCACAAAATAATTGTATAGCTGTAGAAATGGAAGCCTTTGCATTATTTGCCAATGCAAAATATTTAAATAAAATGGCAGCAACTATTCTTACTATTTCTGATATTATTCCTACGCACGAAAGTATGTCGGCAGATCAAAGGCAAACTTCTTTGGATAGTATGGCAAAACTTGCTTTAGAATCTGTAGTGGCTATTAGTAAAAAACTATAAAAATATTTTATCGATAAGCCACATTGTTTATTCCAATATTTTCTATTGGCAATTTTAATTGTATTCTAATCTTTAGGCTCCCACAATTGAATTTTATTTCCTTCTATGTCTAAAATATGAACAAATTTTCCATAATCAGAATCTTCAATTTTGTCGAGGATAGTTACGTTTTCCTTTCTTAATTCTTGCACCAATACTTCTAAATTTTCTACTCTATAGTTTATCATAAAGTCTTTTGTAGAAGGTTCAAAATATTTTGTATTTTCTGCAAAAGGATTCCACTGTGTAAGTCCTTTTTTAGTACTGTCGTCAGCCTCACGCCATTCAAAGCTTGTGCCATATGGGGTTGTGTCAAATCCTAGGTGTGTTTTATACCATTCGTTAATTGCCTTTGGGTCTTTGCTTTTGAAGAAAATGCCTCCTATGCCTGTTACTTTTTTCATTTTTGTATTTTTTTTATTAGATATGATTGTGTTAAAAGCGAAGCCTAATAGAAACGAAGTTGCAATTAGAGTTATAGTTAATGATATTCTTTTCATTGTAAATAAAATTATTTTGTTGATTTTATTGGCTTTTCAAATCTACTAAAAATTATCAGAAGTAATTCGTTATACACTTGCTGATACTATAATTTATTTTTTTTGTAGTTCTATAATTGTTGTTGGTATGCTTGTCTTCTTACCTGCGCTGCATATCAATCAATGGCGGCGTTTTGATACTGTAACACCGTTATAGGAAAATATTTTATGAAAAAAAGGTCAAAAAAATCTTTGCTAGTTGCATTTTAGATTGATGTAAACTCTAACCATTATCAAAAATTTTTCTAAAAAAAGCAAACCGCTTCCACCAGTTGCTCAATCATTTTCTTCTGCTGAGCATAGCCCGCTTGGAAGCGGCACCGAGTATGTGTATGCAAGCGCAGCGCAGCATACACATACGATGGTACAGCGTACAGGCGGATACCAATGTTAGGCTTTGCAATGTTGCTCATGCTCCAAAAAAAAATTAATAGCGCATTAATTAATCCGTTAAATTATAAAG
>JAYTGY010000445.1:0-6193 GCA_043733065.1 Ferruginibacter sp. | reverse complement strand
TTTGGTAAACAATATGCGCATTCCTGCATACTTAGATTTTCAAAATATGAAACCTTGGGAAACCAATATTGTAGACACTTTTCAATATTGGCGTTTTGGCGATTATAAAAATTATACATCATTAAAATTATTGGCAGCAGCTATGGGTATTCCATCTCCTAAGGATGATATAGATGGAAGCATGGTGGGAGAGTTATATCACAATGGCACCCCCGAAGAAAGAGTTATAAATATGAAGCGCATTGCCACTTATTGCCAAAAAGATGTGGTGACTACTGCAAATATTATTTTACGCTTCAAAAATTCACCATTGGTAAATGAGGAAGATGTGGAAGTGGTTGAATAACAGTAGAAATGTAAAAGTTTTGTAAATTTTCTATTCGCATTTAACTTTTGGCATGTTTTTACGTCTATATATTTAAATAAAACTAAAAGATTAAATATGAAAAATTCAAAAATTATTATTATTGCCGCTGCTCTAGTTATTGGCGTAGGCACATTTGTATCGTGTAAAAAAAATAATGATACTAGCTCAACATTACAAATAAGATTAACAGATGCGCCAACTGCATTAGAAGAAGTAAATGTAGATATTAAAGAAGTGCATGTAAAATTCTCCGACGATTCGTTGGGTAACGACGGATGGGTAACTTTAGCAACAAATGCAAGAGTATATAATCTATTAAATTTTCAGAATAGTGTAGATACTGTTTTAGCTTCAGGTACTTTTCCAAATAATATTGTAAGACAAATTCGTTTTGTGTTAGGCCCAAACAATTCTGTAAAAGATAACGGTGTTATTTATCCATTAACTATACCAAGCGGAAGCGAATCGGGTTTAAAAATAAAAGTTAGTAAATCATTACAAGCTACACTCGAAACATTGGTTATTGATTTTGATGCAGCACTTTCAGTAAAAAAAGAAGGACCTGGCGACTATAAATTGAGACCAGTTTTAAAAATTAAATAAAAAAATAAATACAATTTTAAAAGCAACCATTATGGTTGTTTTTTTTTGCACATTCATAGCTTAAAAAATCGATTTCAACTTTTATTGAATAGCTTTTTACAAATAATTAAAACAAATGGTATGGTATTTGGTTTGATGTAAAAAGAAGGTAAATAACATATGTTTTTTTAATTGATAATACTAAGTAAACATCATAGTGTCTAACTTGATGTTAAATAAACCTATCGTTTCAAATTTTTTGGGGTGTTATATGAATGTTTGGTAATCCGTCTATTTTAACTTTATAATATTTTTACATGGGCAATGATAATCCATTACACCGAAAAGAATTTCTGAAAAGTCTTGTTGGAGTAAATAAAAAGAAAGAAATATTTTCTTCCGAAAATGCTGTATCTGAAAACGGCGATCCGTTATTTGAAAAATATGCCAGAAAAACTTTAGGAGATAGAAAGTACAGTGAACAAATGGCTGTGCCGAGTGAAGATGGAACTTTTGTAGCTCGTGTAGGTGCTGTTACAAGTGGGCTTACTCCATACACAGGTGCATGGACGAGTTGGGAAGTAAATCATTTATTGCGAAGATTAAGTTTTGGTACAAAATTATCTGATGTAACTGCATTGCTTGCTATGTCTCCATCCGCAGCTGTTGACGCTTTACTTACATTTACAATTGCTCCAGTAAACCCAACTCCGACACCATTATATTTTAATACTACAGATTATCCTGATACATTAGGCACCGGTACTGGCACGCCAGTTATTTCTGGAGGTGTAGCACAAGGTGCAGATTGGACAGTTTCTAATCTAACAGGCTATCCAGATTTTGGCCCCAATTATTCTAGAAGATTAAGTTTGGAATATTGGAACTGGGCGCTATGCATAAATGAACCAGCTAGTATAAGAGAGAAAATGCAACAATTTTGGTTTCATTTTATTCCAATCAATTTTGAGAGTTTAGAAAATTCGGAAATGAACTCGCCAATTTTATCTTATGAATATACAAAATTATTAAGGACAAATGCTTTGGGTAATTTTAAAACTTTAATAAAAGCAATATCTAAATCGCCAGCTATGTTGGTGTATTTAAGCAATCAATATAGTACAGCTGCAGTGCCAAACGAAAACTTTGCAAGAGAGTTGATGGAATTATTTACCATGGGTAAAACACCAACGCAAAATTATACTGAGGCAGATATTATTGCAGCCTCCAAAGTTTTATCTGGGTGGAGAGTTCCAACTTTTATTGCTTCTACTCCTATTGCATCTGTATTTAATTCAGTTTACCATAATCAAACGGCCAAAACATTTTCTGCTAATTTTGGTAATACTACTATTGCAAATCAAACTGGCATAAATGGTGCCAATGAGTTTGATGTTTTTTTTGATATGCTTTTTACACAACAATCTACTACCATAGCAAAATATATTTGCCGCAGATTTTATCGTTATTTTATTTATTATGATATTGATGCCAATATAGAGGCAAATGTTATTGTTCCACTTTCTGCAACACTAATAAGTAGTAATTGGGAAATGTTGCCAGTGATAAAACAATTATTTAAGAGTGAGCATTTTTATGATGTAGCCAATAAAGGCGTTATGATAAAAAGCCCTATAGATTATATTGTTGGTTTAATAAGAACGCTAAACGTGAATACCAATACGGCTTTGGGTGTAGATAAGCAATATTTTATTTGGAGGTATTTTCAAGATTATGCTGCTGGATATTTAGAACAAGGTTTAGGCGCACCACCAAATGTTGCAGGCTGGAAAGCGTATTATCAAGGACCAACCTATTATCAAAATTGGATAAACTCCGAAACCATACAACGAAGAGCAACTTTGCTAACAAATTTTTTAAATGGCTTTACACCTTATTTGTCTGGTACTAATATCAAAATAGATTTAATTGCTTACGTACAACAATTTGGAAATGCAATTGTATCCGACCCTAATTTATTGGTAAACGAAGTAGTGAAATATTTGTTGCCAAAAGATATTCTTGCCAGTTACAAAACAACACAACTAAAGCAATTAGATTTATTAAATGGGCAAACAGATATTTACTGGACAAATGCTTGGAACAATTATTTAACCACTCCAACAACTGCAAATACAAACCTTGTAAATGCAAGGCTAAAAAGTCTTTTTACATCTATCCTGCAATTAGCAGAATTTCAATTAATGTAGTTTTATAAATATAAATTTTATGAACCGTAGAAAATTTTTAGGAAACACAGCTCTTTTTTCTGTACCAATTATGCTTACAGGCTTACCTGTATATGCGGGCGATGGTGTTTTGCATCCTTTTTTACAAGCACTATCTTACTCTGCAGCCAATTGCGGTAAAGTACTAGTGATAATACAAATGAATGGTGGCAACGATGGTTTAAATATGGTTATTCCATTGGATAGATATACCGAACTTACAGCAGCTAGATCAGAAGTTATTCTTCCACAATCTTCTGTGCTTGCACTTACTGGTACTAACACTACTGGGTTGCATCCTGCAATGACTGGGTTAAGAAATTTATTCAATGATGGCAAGGTAAATATTGTACAATGTGTAACATATCCTAATCCAAATTATAGCCATTTTTTTGCACAAAATATTTGGTTCTCTGGCACAATGGATCCTAGTGCTACCACTGGATGGTTAGGGCGTCAGTTAGAAACTACTTTCCCAAATTTTCCTACAGGTTTTCCTAATGCAACAAATCCAGATCCCATGGCCATTCAAATTGGAGGCTCGTTACCATTATCTATTTTAGGCACCAATGTAAATTTTGGATACAATGCACCAAATCCTAATTCATTAATAAGTGTGGCTACTGCTGTGCCCGAGCCCGCACCTATAAGTGATTATGGTACGGAGATTACTTTTTTAAGACAAATGAGAAATCAAAGTAACGCATATGCATCACGCATTACAGCGTCGTATAATGCGCAGGCTACACTTTCTACCATGTATCCAAATACAACTTACCCGGCTCCGTCTAATAATTTAGCAGATCAATTAAAAGTTGTGGCACGCCTTATTGGTGGCGGGCTCACAACGCCAGTGTATGTTGTTAATCAAACCGATGCTAGTTACGATACACACGCAGATCAAGTGGTGGCTGCAGATCATACTACCGGTACTCATGCAAACAATTTATCTAAATTATCAGTTGCTATATCTGCTTTTCAAAATGATATAACCTTAATGGGCAAAGCAAATAAAGTAACTGGCATGACATTTAGCGAATTTGGTCGCCGTGTAATAAGTAACGCAAGTAATGGTACAGACCATGGCTCTGGAGCGCCAGTAATATTTTTTGGAGCGGGTGTAAATGGTGGAGTTACTGGAACCTCTCCTGTAATTCCTGCAGTATCTAACGGAAATACGCAAGTGCCCATGCAATACGATTTTAGGCAATTATATTCTTCTGTTATGCAAAGTTGGATGTGTATGACTGCTACAGAATCGCAAACAATTTTAGGTGGCACATATAGTACGATTCCTATTTTTAAAACAGCAGCCATAGTGCCACTTACCGGTATGGAATTATTTGCAAGATGGGATAATGAACATGCTGTTTTAAATTTTGAAGTATTGGAAAATGATTCTTATGATCGTTTTATTATTGAAAGATCGGTAAATGGTATTGATTTTTCCTTGGTAAATACTGTTGTAAATACTACCAACAATAACAAACAAAAATATACTTACAAAGACAATCGTATAAATGCAAGTGTTGTTTATTATCGCATAAAAGGTATTTCAAAACAAGGAGAACTTTCGTATTCTAAAATAGCAATACTTAAAAACGAAAACAAACAAGCAGTAAGGGTTTTCCCAAATCCTGTTATTAACAGCACGATAAACATCGAATTCTTATCTAGCATAAATGAAAATGTGGAGATAACTATTTTTGGTACATTAGGAGAAAAATTATATTACAACCAAACAAACCCAAGGGGAAATAGAGTAATTACTTTTAAAGTGCCAAATTATTTCGATGTAAAAACATTGTACATTTTAAATATTGTTTATGGTAGTACAGTAGTAAATGAAAAACTATTGTTTGAATAAATAAAAGTTTTGGTTCAACAATTATCAAATTGCTTTCTCTTGTATTTTTCTTACAATTTTTAAAACTAATTTTCGTGGAGTAAAACGAATAGAATTTGCCATAATAGCATTCATCCATCCATGTATTACAGTCATTTTATTTTTCATCATAGCATTGTAGCCAAACTCCGCTACCTCTTTAGATGTGGGTAGTTTTTTACCTTTTACCAAATTGCTTTCATGCATGGCTGCTGCTTCAAAAAAGTTACTCTGTGTTGCGCCAGGGCATAAGCAAGTTACACTCACACCACTTCCTTGCAATTCGTTATAAAGCGCTTCGCTAAACGATAAAACATAACTTTTTGAAGCATAATAAACCGCCATTGTTGGCCCAGGTTGAAATGCAGCTGTAGATGCTACGTTCAATATTTTTCCTGACTTGCGTGCTACCATATCTGGTATAAAAAGCCTACACATTTTTGTGAGCGATGTAATGTTTAAGTTAATCATTTGTTCTGTTTTATTCCAATCGGCATCTGCAAAAAAATCAAACACACCAATGCCTGCATTGTTTACCAAATAATCAATTTTAATATTTTCTGCTTTGCAAGTGTCATATACTTTTTGTACGTTGTCCATTTTGCTTAAGTCTGCTGCTATAATTTTTACTGTAATGCCAAATGTTGTTTGCAATTCATTGGCTATGGTTTTTAATTTGTCTTCGCTCCTTGCTACCAATACCAAATTATTTTTTGCAGTAGCAAATGTTTTTGCAAACTCTAAACCAATGCCTACTGATGCGCCTGTTATTAATGCTGTTGCCATAAATTTATTTTTTGTAATACAAATTTAGTCTCTTCATGATAAAGTGACTTACTGTTATTAATTAAAAAGCCACGAATTTTGTTCGTGGCTTTTTAAGAATCTAATAATTTATTTTTTATTGTACAACTATCTTTTGTGTTGTTACAATTTTTTCATCTATTACTTTTACCAAATACATGCCTTTTGCAATACCGTTGGTGCTAATGTTTGTAAACGATTCGTTGGTAATAATATTTTTAATTATTTTACCACTCATGTCTGCAATTTGAATTTCTATATTTTTATTATCGGCTTTATTTATTACAACATGTATAAAGTCTGATGCAGGATTTGGTGTAACTATAA
>JAYTGY010000444.1:0-2016 GCA_043733065.1 Ferruginibacter sp. | reverse complement strand
AATCTTATATACCCTCTATTGTCTTCAAAAGAATACAACGCATATTTTTGCATCGGTTGTTTTTGTGCATAATTGTATTTTGGCCAAAGCCTTTTTATTTCTGTACTTTCCAAAATAAGTGCATGCAATTCGTTTGCACAATCTTTGTAAGAAACATCTGCTACCAAACGTACAAAATTTTGTCGCCTACTACTTGCATCATTATGTGTAAAATGGCTGCTTACTCTTTTTCTTACATTAATGGCTTTGCCTACATAAATTATTTTTCCTTTTGCATCATGAAAATAATATACACCAGCAGTTGTAGGCAGTTGCAATATTTTTTTCTTATCTAAATGCAGTGGCAACCATTGCTCGCTCGATGTACGTTTGAGCATTTTATCTATATGCTCCATACCACCAGCTTCCAATATTTTGTTGAATAAAATTACAGTAGCTGCTGCATCACCATCTGCTCTATGTCTATCATCAATATTTATATTTAAACTTCGGCATAGTTTTCCTAAACTGTACGAAGGGAAACCTGGCAATGCTTTTCTTGCTAAACTTACTGTGCAAAGTTTGCTCACTTTTAATTCGTAGCCACATTGTTTTAATTGATGAAATACAAAAGAGTAATCAAAATTTACATTGTGTGCTACAAAAATATTTTCGCTCAGCAATTCAAAAATGGTTGATGCCATTTCTTTAAACGTAGGTGCGCTTGCTACCATGGCATTGCTTATGCCTGTGAGTGCCGTTATAAAATCTGGTACACGCTGCTGCGGATTTATAAGTGTACAAAAATGTTGAACCACTCTTTGGCCATCGTGTATGTGTATAGCAATTTCTGTAATGCCGCTGCTTGCTGAACTACCGCCTGTGGTTTCTATATCTACAATTGCGTACAAGGTTATTTGGTTGCGGGTTTTATAGTTGCGGGTTACGAGTTTGTAACACGATGCAATATACTAACATTTTTAGTTTTGCAAATTTTACTTTATAAAATTTATAAAGAATTATTTATATCCAATTTTAATATGTTCAGCATTATGTTTGTTTTCACAAAAAAATATTTATCCCAGCATACATAAAACAAAAAAGCTACTCCATTTAAATGAAATAGCTTTTAAAAATAGTGTAATAAAAAATTAGTTTACAAATTGAAACATATCTGCTTTTGCTTTTCTTACTTTTTTATAATTTGCTGTAGCATCCTCTGATGAGCGATATCCAATTGGTAAAATCACAACAGATGTTAATCCTTTGGCGGTTAATCCAAGTATTTCATCAAACTTGGCTTTATCAAAACCTTCCATAGGGCAAGCATCTACTTGTTGTTCAGCCGCAGCTATCATTGTAGTACCAAGTGCTATATAAGCTTGCTTGGCAGCCCATATTTGATGCTGTTCTTCGGTCATGCCATTTATAGAACCAGTTATCATACCTTGGTATCCTGCAAGTGCTTCTAAAGGAATGTTTCTTGTACTTGCTACATTTTCAATAAACGTTTTTGCATCATCAGCTGTAAGTTTTACAGGTACACAATATACAAGTACATATGCGCAAGTACCTACTTGACTTTGCTCGTATGCAGCAGCTTGCAATTGCATTTTCACTGCTTCATTACTTACAACTAAAATAGTGTAAGGTTGTAAACCATACGATGAAGATGCCATATTTGTAGCATCTAAAATAGCATTCAATTTTTCTTCAGATACAGCATCGCCATTCATAGCTTTGGTAGCATATCTCCAATTAAGGTTATTTATTAAACTCATGTAATATTTTTTTTAGAGCGCAAATGTAATTTTATTTTTTTGTTTTACACAGTAAAAAAATCATTTAACGCAACTTTGGATAAATGTTTAGGATTGAAACCCATTGTATAAATAATTTAAATGGTTATTAAGGTTTCCATAACTCACTTTATTTCTTTTATAGTTTAAAACTATGAGTACATAAAATCTATTTCTAAAAATTATGTCGAAGATTTTTGTAAATTCGCAATCTCAATAAAAAATATATAATGGAAAA
>JAYTGY010000443.1:0-5483 GCA_043733065.1 Ferruginibacter sp. | reverse complement strand
ACCGCTTGTGTAGGTATTGCTGCATGGAATTATTATTGTGTAACACAAGACAAAGAATGGCTAAAAGAAAAAGGTTGGCCAATTTTAAAAGAAACTGCTAACTTTTGGGCAAGTAGGGTTGAACGTAATGGCGTAAATAAATTTGAAATAAAAAATGTAGTAGCTGCAGATGAGTGGGCAGAGAATGTAGATAATAATGCTTTTACAAATGCCGCAGCAAAAACAAATTTACAGTATGCAAATATGGCTGCACAAATTTTGGGCATTGCTAAAAATGCCGATTGGGAATTGGTGGCAAATAATATTCCTTTTACAAAAATGGCCAATGGTGTTACAGCCGAGCATGATACTTACAAAGGCGAAGGCATAAAACAAGCCGATGTAAATTTATTGGCTTACCCATTAAAACAAATTACCGATGTAGCGCAAATAAAAAAAGATTTGGATTTTTATTCAACTAAAATTCCAACCGAAGGCACACCTGCCATGACCCAAGCTATTTTTGCATTATTGTACAGCCGCCTTGGCGATGCTCAAAAAGCGGACTATTGGTTTAAAGATGCGTATCGTCCAAATTTGAACCCTCCATTTAGAGTAATTGCCGAAACCAAAGGCGGTACAAACCCATATTTTTCCACAGGTGCAGGCGGAATTGTACAAGCTATACTTATGGGCTTTGGTGGTTTAGATATAACTCCTACAGGTTTACAACAAATAAAATCTACCCTGCCAAGCGGATGGAAAAGCCTTACTATTAAAGGGGTTGGAAAGGATAAGAAGACGTACACAGTTAAATAAGAGAAATTATTATTCGCTGTAACTATGTTTTTTATAGTACTTACAGCGGATAATAATTTAAAAAAATTAAACAATACTTAAGCAAAAAAATAGTGGTTATAAAATTATTATCCGCTGTAACTACCTTTTTTATACCACTTAAAGCGAGTAATAATTTTAAAAAGTGATTATTTGTAGGCTTTTTTAATATATTTGTATCAATAAAATACTTTTTATGTGTGAACTTATTGGTAGATTTTATGAAATGGATTGTTTAAAAGAATACACTACATCATCATCCTCAGAATTTATTGTAGTATATGGAAGGCGAAGAGTTGGTAAAACATTTTTGATAAGAGAAACGTTTAAAAATGATTTTCATTTTTATATGACTGGAAAACCAAAATCAACAACAGCATTGCAATTGCAAAACTTTGTAACTGTTTTTAAAAAATACAATCCAAAGAAGAAAATAGATATTCCTGAAAATTGGCATGAGGCATTTCAACTACTTATAGAATATCTTGAAAAATTAAAAGTAAAACAAAAGCTTGTATTTATAGATGAACTGCCTTGGTTTGACACGCACAAATCAGATTTTTTAAGTTCTTTTGAGCATTTTTGGAATCATTGGGCATCTGCAAGAAAAGATATAAAACTAATTGTATGCGGCTCAGCAGCATCTTGGATTATAAACAAATTAATAAATGATAAAGGAGGCTTGCATAATAGAGTAACACAAAAATTAAAACTATATCCGTTCACATTACAAGAAACAGAACTGTTTTTGCAAACCAAAAATATACATTGGAACAAATACCAAATAATAGAAGCATATATGGGAATGGGTGGAATTCCATTTTATTTGAATGCCATAAAACGAGGTAAGAGTGCTACACAAAATATTGATGATCTATTTTTTAAAGATGAGGGATTGTTAAAAAATGAGTTTGACAATTTATATGCATCGTTATTTAAATTTCCTGAAAACTATATTGCGCTTGTAAAAGCAATAAGCAAAAAAACAAAAGGATTAACAAGAGAAGAGATTTTAAAAACAGCCAAACTACCCAATGGTGGAGGCATTACCAAAATATTAACTGAGTTAGAGGAATGTGGTTTCATAAGAAAATATATCCCTTTCGATAAAATAGAAAGAGAAGCAGTTTATCAATTAGTAGATTTTTATACTTTATTTTATTTCAATTTTATTTTTAACAAAGATGTTTCCAAAGATAATTATTGGGCAATAACATCTAAAACTCCGCAATACCGGGCATGGAGTGGCTACGCTTTTGAGCAAGTTTGTAGCATGCACTTGCCACAAATAAAAAAAGAGTTGGGTATATCAGGCATAATGTCTAGTGCTGCAAGTTGGCGAAATAAAGATGCGCAAATAGATTTATTGATAGATAGAAATGACCAAGTAATTAATATTTGCGAAATGAAATTTTCTATAAATGCATTTACCATTGATAAAAAATATGCTGATAATCTTCGTAACAAGATTGGTAGTTTTATTGAACAAACCAAAACCAAAAAATCTGTTATGATAACTATGGTAACTACTTATGGAATAGCCGATAATGCATATGCATCACAGCTAGTGGACAATAGCCTTAATATGGAAGCATTATTTGTCAAATAAAAACAAAATTTCATCAAGGTTATTTTTTTGCTAGAAATACACAAAAAACCTATATTCGTACCCACTTGAAAAAAGTATTTTCCATATTAATATTATTTGTGCTGCTGTTTAATGTATTCGGCTACCGCATGGTATTTTCTTATTTGGAAAAGAAAGCTAAGCAAGAATTAACGGCAAGTATAGAAACGAAAAATTTTGATGAAAGTAATCTTATAGAAATTAAAACTGAATTAAATATGCCTTATGTGGCAGATAAGGATTACGAAAATGCTTATGGCGAAACAGTAATTAAAGGCGTGCATTATCAATACGTAAAAAGAAAGATAGAAAATAATGTACTGTATTTAATGTGTTTGCCAAATGAAGAGAAAATAGTTTTAGCTGAAACAAAAAACAATGTAGAAAAAAATAATGCTGAAGCTGGAACCAGTAATTCCAAACAAAAGAATCCAGTACAAAAAATATTAAAATCTACACAAATAGAATATGTACAGAATCATAATTTATACCAATTAGATGGTATGTTAATGATTACATCTTCTACCCTACTCAACAACAGAAATAACAAGCTGAGTAGTTTATTTTCGCCACTTACTCCTGAGCAACCTCCAGAATGTTTTGCTTAATCAATGTAAACATTTTTTCTTTTATTAATTAAAAATTTATGAAATCATTAAAGGCAATATTGCCTATAATGCTTTGTGCTATGGTGGCATGTAAGCAAAAAAGTAACGAGTATAAAACAGCGTTCAGCAATCCTATTTTATTTTGCAAAACAGTAAAGCAATTAAATGATGTGGTATTGGAAAACAATTTCCCTCCCGTAATTGCAAGTAGAAATTATGTGTATGCAAACATAGCCGCTTACGAGTGTGTAGCAGCCGGCGATAGTAGTTTTAAAAGTTTATACACTCAAATAAAACATTTACCAAAAATGCCATTAGCAGATGCTAGTAAAAAAGTAAATTACTCCTTAGCAGCATTATTATCATTTACAAAAGTAGGCAATGCAGTAACTTTCCCCGAAGGAAGCATGATGGGGTACTACGATGAATTAAAAAACATGGCAGATAGTTTGGGAATGCCAAATGAGGAATTAGAAAACACAATTACCTTCTCTGACTCAGTAGTAGCAACGATTATGCGTTGGAGTAAAAAAGATAATTATGCGCAAACAAGAACAGCAGAAAAATATTCTGTGCAATCAGATATTGAAGGTAGATGGATACCAACACCACCTATGTATGCATCATCATTAGAGCCGCATTGGAGAGAAATAAGAACCATGATATTGGATTCTGCTGCGGAATTTCAACCAACAGCGCCACCCACTTTTGATATTAAAAACAAAAGCAGTATTTATTATAAAGCATTGCTAGAAGTAAAAACAATTGGTGATAGCCTTAATGAGGAGCAAAAATTAATTGCAGATTTTTGGGACGACAATCCTTTTAAAATGAATGTGGTTGGACATGCAAGTTATGCTACCAAAAAGTTTTCGCCACCTGGGCATTGGATGAATATTGTAGGCATTGCAGCAAAGCAAGCAAAGGCAGATTTCAATACGACTGTTGCGGCTTACACGCAAACAGCCATTAGTTTATTTGATGGTTTCATAAGTTGTTGGGATGAAAAATTTAAAACAAATTGTGCAAGACCCGAAACCGTTATTAATAAATATATCACTGATGCATGGCGGCCATATATTCAAACTCCGCCTTTCCCATCTTATACAAGCGGTCATGCTACGATATCTGCTGCAGCTGCAGAAGTAATGACAGCTTGGTTTGGCGACAATCTTGTTTTATCCGACACTTCTCAATTAGAATTTGGTATAAAAGCAAGAAATATAGAATCATTTAGAAAAGCATCTAAAGAAGCGGCACTATCTCGATTGTATGGTGGCATACATTTTAGACATGATAACGAAGCAGGGAATGTAATGGGAACGAAAATTGGAATCTTTGTTTTGGATAAATTAAAATTTAAAAAATGAAAAAAATAATAATTATACTCACCATATTCATCAGTACAAAATCATTTGCCCAAACCGAAATGGATGGCTTATTGATGGAGAAAAATTTATTTTGCGTAGGCGCAACATATGGCAAAACAAATTGGAAAAACTATTGGGAAGGTTCATTAAAAAGAGAAAATCTAAATCTTGGAAAAGTAAGTAGCAGCAATGTAATGATTAATGGAAACTATGGCATTACAAGTAAGCTCAATGCCATTTTCACTTTACAATATATTAAAACAAAAGCAAGCGCAGGGCAGCTTGCAGGGCAAAAAGGCATACAAGATATTTCACTGTTTGTAAAATGGGCAGGCTATACAAAGCAATTTAAAAAATCTATTTTAAAAGGTATTTTAGTTGGAGGTATAAGTGCACCACTTGGAAAATACACACCCGATTTATTACCATTATCTATTGGAACACAAAGTAAAACAGCAAGCATAAGAGCCATGGTAGATTTTCAACAACACAATTGGTTTGGTACTGCATCGTGTACTTACATTTATAGAGGTAATGTAAAACTAGACAGAAACACATATTACACAACAGAACTACACTATAGCAATATGGTACAAATGCCAAATGCAACCAACATCAATATCCGTGGGGGTTACAGAAGCGAAACTTGGATTATAGAAGCCATCGCAAACAAATGGATAACCAATGGAGGTTTTGATATTAGCAAAAATAATGTGCCATTTGTAAGTAATAAAATGAATGCCACTACCATTGGCTTGCATGTAAAATACGAAACAATGTTTGTAGATGGCTTATCGTTTGTAGGCGATGGAATGACGACAGTAGCAGGAAGAAATGTTGGACAAACATCTGGGTTTACACTTGGTGCATTTTACATAATGGATTTTACAAAAAAGAAAAAAGAAACAAAATCAACAACTACTACTCCAAGTAATTAAAATAAATAATCATGAAAAAAATATTATTATACATAACTATCATCGCTTCCATTTCGCAAATCATTTCTTGCAAAAAAGAAATCGTTGAAGAAAACGAAATATACCAACTACTAAACCCCACAAG
>JAYTGY010000442.1:0-1862 GCA_043733065.1 Ferruginibacter sp. | reverse complement strand
TACAATGGTTTGTCCTTTTCCATACACTTCGTAATATATTTTTGCATCATCAGCTTGTACATAATGACCTGCTTTTTCATTAGCACCATAAGGTATTTTATTTACAACTTTTGCAGGTTGATAAAATCGTACTAATTTTTTTTGTGCATGTACATTTGAATAAAAAAACAGCAAAAAAATGAGGACGGAAATTCTTGAAGACATATAGGTTAAATTATTTTTAGTGTATTTTTTATCTTTAAATAAGTAAAAAAAATTTTCAACTTTGTAAATTTATTTAGCTCTGAAAGATTGCCAATAAGACAATATTAGATGAACGTTAGCACACTGCCAAAAAATCTGTCTTGGTGCAATTTTATCAACCTTTAAAAATGTAAAATAGAATAAACAAACCTTGAAATTATTAGGAAGAAAAGAGACAAATTTATTGGATAGCAAATTGCTTTTTGTAAATTTGACCATGGCAAAAAAACACATCGTAATCCTTACAGGCGCAGGTATAAGTGCAGAAAGTGGTTTAAAAACATTTAGAGATAGTGATGGACTTTGGATGGGCTACAATATAGAAGATGTGGCTACACCAAGGGGGTTTGCAAAAGATCCTGCATTGGTGTTGGATTTTTATAACATGCGAAGAAAAGATGTAAAAGCAGCTGAGCCAAACGATGCACATAAAGGATTGGCTGCTTTGGAAAAAGATTTTAAAGTAACCATTGTTACACAAAATATAGATGACTTACATGAGCGTGGAGGCTCTACAAAAGTAATGCACTTGCACGGCGAAATATTTAAAATGCGGAGTGTAAAAAATACGGATGATATTTTTCCTATTGATGGAGATATATTGGTTGGTGATTTGGCTAAAGATGGTACACAGTTACGCCCACATATTGTTTGGTTTGAAGAGCCTGTACCCATGATAGAAAAAGCAGCTTTTGTAATGCAAACGGCGGACATTTTTGTATTGGTAGGTACATCGCTACAAGTTTACCCTGCAGCGGGTTTAATAGATTTTGTGCCAAGCGATGTGCCCAAATATATTATTGATAAAGTAATACCCGAAGTAGGGAAGTATGAAAATATAATTCCGATAGAAGGAACAGCGACGGAAGGAGTGAAGGCATTAAGTAAACACTTAAGTAAAATTTTATAAAAAATGTTTATAAAGTTATTTTATCCAACTGATGTGCTCTTACAATTTATACCACTGTATTATTTTTACTTTTATAACAAAAAAATAAAAGAAACAAAAGCATATAGGAGAGCACGGCTAAAAGATGTACGACAAGAATTTTTAGAGGCAATAATAGAATCTAAATTGTAGATTTTATCTTTTCTTGAGTTTAAATTTTTTTATTTGTTCAGAAAATAGTACGCCATTAGCAGCCAATTCTTTTAACACAGGCTCATATATTTCTTTAATAACGGGCAAATGTAATCCCGATAAATTGATACGCCCATTTAATATTAATTTGGCTGCAATGCCCAATGGAAGCCCAACCGTTTTTGCCATAGCAGTATGTACACTATCTTTTCCATAAACAACCAATGATGAAATGATTTGATGTTTTTCTGCGGCTAATTCATATTCAATTTCGTGTTGCATTACAATCATATCTTTATCGGCAGGAGAGAGTAGGAGTTTTTTTTCTAGCATAAATTGTAGTGCATCGGCAGCGCTTATCATGCCTTTATTTAAAATCGTTTTAGTATCATTTAATCCTAAAAAATCTAGTCGTTTTTTATCTGCTTCTAATAAATTTAATGTGATGCCATTCTTTTCAAAATGTGTAGCATAAAAATCTGCTAGGCTCATATCATCACTTTGGTAAAGGATATCTTCATCTGTAAGTTTTAAATCA
>JAYTGY010000441.1:0-6099 GCA_043733065.1 Ferruginibacter sp. | reverse complement strand
TATTACATTGTTTTCCAAGCAAAGACTGTTGTGATTTAACAAACTTAACTTTTTGAGTTTTATTAATAAAATTTACAACCTATACACTATACGCAAGCTTACCAATTGACTAAACTTACATTTAAAGTAATAACTTTGCAGCCCTAAGGAAAAAAGGATTGTTGAAAAAGTGAATTGTATAAAAAATAATTAATTGCTATGTTAGATTTAAATGGTAAAAGTGTATTAATAACTGGCGGTACTGGTTCTTTCGGTAAAGAATTTACAAAAACGATTTTTGAAAGATGGCCAAAAGTGAAAAAACTGGTTATTTACTCACGAGATGAGCAAAAGCAATATAATATGGCTTTTGATTTTCCAGAGGCAAAATATCCTGCTATTAGCTATTTTATTGGAGATGTAAGAGATTATGTACGCTTAAAAAGCGCTATGGAAGGTATTGATTATGTAATACATGCTGCTGCAATGAAACATGTACATATAGCAGAACATAACCCCGATGAGTGCGTAAAAACAAATATTGGAGGTGCCCAAAATGTGATAAGGGCAAGTTTGGAAACAAATGTAAAAAAAGTTGTAGCACTATCTACAGATAAGGCTTGTGCACCAATAAACTTATATGGTGCTACCAAATTAGTATCAGATAAATTATTTATTGCTGCAAATAACATTAAAGGAAATAGAGATATTGTGTTTTCGGCAGTACGTTATGGTAATGTAATGGGCTCAAACGGCTCCGTTATACCATTTTTTTTAAAGAAAAGAGAAACCGGAGTAATACCAATTACAGATCCGAACATGACAAGGTTTAATATATCATTGCAAGACGGCGTACAAATGGTAATGAATGCCTTGGATATAGCTTGGGGTGGAGAATTGTTTGTTCCCAAAATACCATCATATAAAATAATGGAAGTGGCAAAAGCAATTGGGCCAAATTGTAAACATGAAATAGTGGGAATAAGGCCTGGCGAAAAAGTACATGAAGAAATGATTACAAGTTCTGATGCGTTTAGCACTTTTGATATTGGTAAATATTATGTAATATTACCTCAAGTACCTACTTGGAATATTGAAGAATATATTACAAAGTTTAATGCTGTAAGAGTGGCTGAAGGTTTTAATTACAGCTCTGGTCAAAATACAGATTGGGTTACGGCAGAAGAACTAAGAAAGTTGATTGTAGAACATGTAGATCCTGCTTTTTCGGTTTAATAATAATACTCAAAACGAAATAATAATTGTATTGGTAATTATCTTAATCAAACATTGTTGTTTTTTAACCTTATGAATAAATAGAGATAACAATATGAATTTAAGAAAACTATCCCCTAAATTTTTAAAGAAAATTTTACAAAAAATATATGTAAGTCAATTTAAAATTGGGCTTTCTCCACAATACCTTCCACTTCTTTCAGAAACAGAATCGTTTTCTAAAAATAATTTTACTTGGGATTTTACATTTAATAGAGGCTTTGGAGGGTGGATGACCGCCCCAAATACTTCTCATGGATACCACGGCATTTTAGTTCAATGGTGGGAAAAATATCTATTGGGGCAAAAATCATTGTTGGTAAGCGAAACAAAAAATGTAAAAAAAATTTTTACAGAAAAGTATAATAATACCGAATTTGTAGCTACAGATTTTTATGTTGATTTACTTGAGGATGCATCAACAGATGTTTTGTGGAATTTATATGAAGACATACCCAGCGCACTGGAAACGAATAAATTTGATAGCATAGTATGCCAGGCTACATTCGAGCATTTAATGGATCCAATTGGGATATTGAAAAAACTTACAAAATTATCAAATGATAAAGGGTATATTTATTTACATACTCACACACCCTACTATCCCAAACATAACTGGCCTAGCGATTATTTGCGCTATTTTCCTGAGTGGTTTAAGGATCTTCCTATATTAATAAAGGAACTTGAGCTAATGGAATTATACAGTGAAAAAGGCCACATTTTTGCTTTATATAAAGTAAGTAAGTAGCTTTATGATTAAATTAAATTTGCAATCTGTAGGGTTTAAAACTTCTATAGTATTTCTTAGCAGAATCGTTTCTGCTACAATTTCGTTATTTTTTATACCTATTTATATAAAACTATTGGGTGTTGAAAGTTATGGCTTAGTAGCGTTTTATTTACTGCTAATGGGTGTAATGGCTGTTATAGACTTGGCGCTAAGCACAGCATTGAGCAGGCAAGTTGTAATTCTAAAAACCAACAACGAATCTGAAAAATCTATAAAAGATTTAGTTTTTTCAATGGAATTAATATATGCAAGTATATCAATCTTAATTTTTGCAATAATTTATTTATTTGCAAACACAATTTCAACCCATTGGTTAAAAGTAAATGAATTACCATTAGATCGGCTTAAAACTTCGATTAGATTTATTGGTGTATTAATTGCATTACAGTTTCCTGCAAGTATTTATAACGGCGTAATGATATCGTTGGATAAACAGGTTTTAAACTCTATTATCACAATTATAATAAATGTTTTTAAAGCTGTAGGAGTAATTGTTGTACTCAAAACATTTTCACCAATTATTGAAAACTATTTTATTTGGCAAATTTTTATCACATTGAGTGCAGTACTTATCCTTAGATATTTTGTTTGGAAAGAAATTTCATTTACAAAAATGAAAGCTTCGTTTTCTTATTTGGCCTTAAGCCCAATAAAGAAATTTAGCATAGGCATGATTGGTGTTTCTGTTGTAAATTTTTTAATGGGAATGGTAGATAAGCTTGTAGTTAGCAAGAGCGTCCCGCTTAATTTGGTAGCTTGTTACAGTCTCGCTTTTCAAGTTGCAGCAGTAATTGGACAGGTGGTAGCCCCTTTGCAATCTACCATATTTCCAAAATTTACAACATTGATAACTAACAACAACAAGGAAGCATATGTACAATTATACCATAAATCTTGCAGGTGGGTGGCAATATGTATATGGCCAATTGGATTAGGTTTATTCTTTTTTGCAAAAGATATTCTTGTGGTGTGGGCAAAAAATGATTTTATTGTAACCCAAACTACGCCTGTATTACAAGCCGTTACTATAGGTTCAATTTGTAATTGTTTAATGTTTATTCCATACGTCTTTATGTTAAGCAAAGGGAAAACGAAGTTTACTATCATTCAAAATATAATTGGCGCTGTTATATTTTTACCAATGTTATATTGGACAATACCCAAATATGGCATTTTAGGCGCAAGCTTTATGTGGCTGGGAATAAATGTTTCTTACATATTATTTACTTTGCCTTTATTTCACAAGTTTTTCATGAAAAAAGAATTAGGTAATTGGTATATTAAAGATAATCTTTTTCCTTTTCTTGTTTCATTTCTAATTATCGGTTCTGCAAAGCTAATTCGTTTAAATATAATTTTATTTCAATCCAATTTACTTTTTTTGACAATCATTTTTTTGGGTATAATTATATATATTTATTTAATACCCGAATTAAGAAAAATAACTTTCAATATTTTAAAAATATCAAAACAATAATGCTATGCAAATATTAATATTAGGAGTTGGCGGCATGGCGGGTCATATATTATTTAATAATTTCAAAGAAAATAGTAACCATGAAATTTTTGGAGCCGCTAGAGAGAAAATATATGAAGATACTTTTTTGTTTGATGCATTTAATAAGGACTCTGTAATAGCAGTATTGGATAAAACAAAGCCTGACATCGTAATAAATGCCGTTGGTATGTTAGTAAAAGCAGCCAATACGAATCCCCCAAATGCTATTTTAATAAATTCATATTTTCCTCATTTGTTAAGCCTATTAACCAATGAAAGAAATGCATACACAATACACCTTAGTACCGATTGCGTTTTTTCGGGGCATAAAGGCAATTATTTAGTTAGCGATTTTAAAGATGCAGAAGACTTTTATGGCCAAACTAAATCATTGGGAGAGTTAAACAATGAAAATGATTTAACAATAAGAACATCTATTATTGGTCCTGAAATTAAAAATGGCGGAACGGGTTTGTTAGATTGGTATTTAAAATCTACGGAAAAAGTTTCTGGTTATAACAGCGTATTTTGGTCTGGTGTAACAACTCTTGAACTATACAATATCATTACTAAAAGTATTAAGCTAAAAGAAAAGGGATTGGTTCAAATATCCAATAATCAAAAAATATCGAAATACGAATTATTAAAGCTAATGGGAAAGCATTTTAATAAAAATGTAGATTTAATTGCGGAGCAAAATAGTATAAAGCACGATAAGAGTTTAATTTCATCTGTAGCAATGGAAAGATACAACGTGCCCACTTATGAGCAAATGATTGAAGACCTTAACCAATATATGCAAGCTAATAAAAAGGCTTATATTGCCAATTATCCCCAAATTTATAAAGACTAGATACGTACAATGACGCCAATATTAAGTATTTTAATACCAACTAAAGATAGATACAACTGCCTAATACCTGTTATAGAGAGTTTAGAAATTCATTTTCAAAACCACAATATAGAAATTGTAGTTCAAGATAATACTGAAGACAATACAGCCTTTGTAAATTTTTTACAATCAAACACTTTAAATTTTGTAAAATACTTTCACGTAAAGGAACAGGTGTCTATGTCGGAAAACTGCAATTTGTCAGTTAAAAATTCCACAGGCGAATACTTAATATTGATAGGCGATGATGATTTTGTATTTAAAAATATTTTATCGTGCATTGATTGGATGAAAGAAAAAAAAATTGAAGCGCTTTGTAATATTTTTTCGGTATATCAATGGACTGGTGTAGAAACAAAAACGATAATAAGGCATATACCCGAAGAAACATATATTTTACATAAAGGTTTAAAAAATACGTACAAAATATTTGACACCAGAAAGGTTTTAAAAAAAGTAATATCAGAAGGTGGTTGTAAAGGGCCGGCTAATATGCCAAGGTTGTATCATGGAGTTATAAAAAGAACATTGATGCAGGAGGTATATAATACTTGTGGCACTTATTTTCCTGGGCCAAGCCCCGACATGGCTGTGGCTACAGCAGTTGCTTGCCATATAGAAAAGCATGCATATTTTAATTCTGTTTTTTCTGTAGCTGGCGCAAGCAAAACCAGCAATACTGGCTTATCTACTGTAAAAGAAAACGTGGGCAATATTGAGGATATTAAATTTTTAGATAAATTTTATATTGATAAATGGGATAGTAGGATACCAAAGGTATGGGCTGTAAGTACAATATGGCCTCAATCGATGGTGCAAAGCTTAAACGATTGTAAGCAACCTTCTAAAATAAATTTGGCTAAGTATTACGCATTTCTCTTAGCTATTTCATATTATTTTAGCCCTAAAGTGGTTAAACAAATAACGGTTCAAAAAATTAAAGATAAACGAAGTTTGTTTTTTGTTTTGCAAGTGTTTTATCATTATTGCATAGTGTGGTTTACTAGAATTTATAATTTAATTACAGTAAGGCATTATATACAAAAAAATGTAAAAAATATTGGAGACACATATGAAATTACACAAAAAAAATATTAAAAGTAATGCTGTTTAATTCACTTTCGTTTCTTCTTTTTTTTCCTATTGTAACAATTCTATATTTTATATTACCACATAAAATAAGGTGGTTATTATTACTTGCGGCTAGTTGTTTTTTTTACATGTTTTTTAAGCCTGTTTATATCTTAATTCTTTTTTTTACAATAATTATAGATTACTACGCTGGTATTTTAATAGAGAAAGAACCAAATGCTAAAAAAAGAAAAAGATTTTTAATACTAAGTATTGTTGCCAATGTGGGCGTGCTGGCGGTGTTTAAATATTTTAATTTTATAAATGGGAATATAGATGGGCTAGCTACTATATTCGGCTACAAAAATCCAATACCATATCTCAAAATTTTACTACCCATTGGCTTAAGCTTTCATACATTTCAAGCTATGAGCTATACCATTGAAGTGTATAGAAAAAACCAAATGGCTGAAAAACATTTCGGCATCTATGCATTGTATGTAATGTATTATCCACAACTTGTAGCAGGCCCAATTGAAAGACCACAAAATGTTTTACATCAACTAAAAGAAAAGCATTATTTTGATTATGATA
>JAYTGY010000440.1:0-1679 GCA_043733065.1 Ferruginibacter sp. | reverse complement strand
ATACTTGATATTTTTGCAAGTCGTGCACAAACCGCACAAGCTAGAACGCAGGTGGAGCTTGCACAATACCAATATATACTCCCTCGCTTAAAAGGTATGTGGACACATTTAGAACGCCAAGGTGGTGGTATTGGAAGCCGTGGCCCAGGAGAAACAGAAATAGAAACAGATAGACGTATTGTAAAGGACAAAATTAGTGTACTTAAAAAAAGATTGGAAGATTTTGATAGGCAATCTTTCACACAAAGAAAAGAGCGTGGAGAATTTATTCGTGTAGCATTAGTTGGTTATACAAACGTAGGCAAGAGTACCATTATGAATGGGCTTAGCAAGAGCGAAGTATTTGCCGAAAATAAATTATTTGCAACCTTAGATACAACAACAAGAAAATGTGTATTTGAACAAACGCCATTTTTGTTAAGCGATACGGTTGGTTTTATTCGCAAGCTACCGCATCATTTGGTAGAGAGTTTTAAGAGTACATTAGATGAGGTGAGAGAGGCCGATGTGTTGTTGCATGTTGTAGATATTTCTCACCCACAATACGAAGAGCAATTGGCAGTAGTAAATAAAACCCTTGCAGAACTTGGTTGTGCAGATAAACTAACAATTACCATTTTTAATAAGATGGATCAGTTTGAAAAAAACACTTTTGATGAATGGTTGGAAGATGATGTAAAAAAGGAAATATTACGTGAACTTAAGGAGAGATGGGAAGAAAGTACAAAAGGTAATTGTGTATTTGTATCGGCAATAGATAAACAAAATTTTACTTTGCTGAGGCAAACGATTTTAAATAAAGTGAGGGATATGTATCAAATAAGATATCCATACAAAGCAGAATATTTTTATTGATTGGTTGCCACTAATTACACAAATGAACACTAATAAGAAAATTAGATTAATGAAAATTCTTATCATGTACCGCTTCAAAAATATAAAGCAATTTTATATTTAATTTTTTATAGCCAACATTTTTTATGAGTAAAACATATAAATGGTATAAAATTGCAGATACATTAGAAGAGATACACTTTTCTACAAATGGATTGGCAGAAGTAGAAGCAAACGGCAAAAAAGTGTGTATTGCTTTAAAAAATGAAACCATTTTTGCCTGTGCAGCCAAGTGTCCTCATGCTGGTGGGCATTTGAGCGATGGATACATTGATGCGCTGGGAAATATTGTTTGTCCGTTGCATCGGTATAAATTTTCGTTGGCTAATGGCAGAAATGTAAGTGGAGAAGGATATTTTTTAAAGAATTACCCAATTGAAATACGTGTAAATGGCATATTTATAGGATTTGAAGAAAGCGGAATGTTTAGTTGGCTAAAATAATTGCTTTATAATTTTTTTTTGAGCTAAAAATCTTTATTTTTGCATCCCGCTAAGAAATTGGTTGGGAGATTGCTACTTAGTCCCTAAGTTTATGTAGGGAGTAGAGCATCGAAAAGCATATTCCTACTTAGCTCAGTTGGTTAGAGTCCCGAAACTTCGGGATTAATCAGAGGCTCGCTGGTTCAAACAGCGTTATAAAGTTGAAACATATATTCCTACTTAGCTCAGTTGGTTAGAGCATCTGACTGTTAATCAGAGGGTCGCTGGTTCAAGTCCAGCAGTGGGAGCTACGAAATGAAAGCCTTGAAGAAATTCGAGGCTTTTTTAGTTTTAGCAAGTGCT
>JAYTGY010000439.1:0-5016 GCA_043733065.1 Ferruginibacter sp. | reverse complement strand
GCTGATGGTGGGCTAGCAGTAAATATTCCGATAAGTTTGAGTGAGTGCTAGTAGGAACTCGCCTGTGGCGAGTTCTTTTTATTCGCCTGTGGCGAGTTCAGAATTCGCCAAAGGCGAATTCCTACAAAAAATATTTTTTGTCCAAACAAAGAAGCATCTATGTTCATCATTGTTGTGTCACTCACTTCATCGGCATACCATTATTCATCTTTTATTATGCAAAAGATTATGCATAGAATAAAAAAAAGTTACCTCACAACCCATAATTCCTTTTCACCTCTCTGTCATTTTCTCTACTCTTTATCGTTTCTCTTTTATCGTAATTCTTTTTTCCTTTGCCAAGGCCAATATCCATTTTGGCAAAACCTTTTTCGTTTATAAAAATTTTTAATGGGATGATGCTGTAACCTTTTTCTTTGATTTTTCCTTCAAGCTTTTTAAGTTCTTTTTTATTGAGGAGCAGTTTACGCTCTTGTAATGGCTCGTGATTAGCATATGTACCAAAAGCATATTCAGAAATGTGCAGGCTTTTTACATACAATTCGCCTCTATCAAAAATGCAATAGCTATCATTAAAACTAGCTTTGCCACTGCGCAACGATTTTATTTCCGTGCCTTGCAGCACAAGCCCTGCGGTGTATGTAGCCTCAAAAAAATATTCGTAATATGCTTTTTTATTATTTATTTCCAAAATGCTGTTTTGCCAAAGATAAAAAACAAAAACCTAACAATAGTTTTCGTTTTACATGAACATTAAACAAAAAAAAAGCTCCAATAACTGGAGCTAATCTAAAATCTTATATCTAACATCTAAAATCTAGTTAGGCTCTTCCCATATTCCTCAAATGTAATGTATGCGATAAAAGTGCATGCCTCATTCTACGGTATTCAATATATTTTACATTAAACTCCTCACAAGTAGATTTTATTATTTTGCTAATAGCAGGGTAGTGTATGTGAGAAATTTTTGGAAACAAATGGTGCTCTATTTGAAAATTGAGTCCACCTACCAACCAAGAAATTAATTTATTTTTAGTAGCAAAATTAGCCGTAGTTTCTATTTGATGTATAGCCCATTCGTTTTCTATATCGTTTGTAGCTTCAATTGGTACAGGAAAAGCTGTTTCTTCTACTGTATGTGCCAATTGAAATACTACACTTAATACCAAGCCTGCAAACATTGCTAGTACAAGAAAACCAACCATCCATTTTAAGAATCCAAATTTAATAATTGGAAAAACAATCATTAACCCATAATAAAATATTTTGGCAGCCCAAAAAGCAAAATGATCAAATTTGCTAAACTTTTTAATAGGAACGCTTCCTACTTTTTTTCTAAAATATTTTGTGTAGTCTGTAGCAAATACCCAAATAACTAAAAGTAAGGTGTACAAAAACCAAACATAAATATGTTGAAAACGATGTACCTTATATTTCTTTTGTGTTGCACACATGCGAAGCAAAGGTTTTATTTCAATATCATCATCTATACCATCAATATTGGTATAAGTATGATGAATAATATTGTGTTTGTTGTTCCACATAAGCATACTTGCACCAAGCCCATTTACCGAAAATGCTGCAATTTTATTCCAAAAAGCACTTTCACTAAAACTACCATGCCCACCATCGTGCATTACATTAAAACCAATGGCTGCAGTTATTCCGCCCATAAAAAAACATTCGAGAATGGCTACCCAATTGGTTGGAGTAAAAAACATAAGATGTACATACAATGCAACATAAAGCGACCATAATAATACAGCCTTAAAATATAAAGAAAAGTTACCTGTACTTTTTTTATTGTTTTCTACGAAATAATTATTCACTCGTTGCTTTAGCTCTTTGTGAAAATTGGTACCAGTAATATTTTTAAATTTGGGGGTAATAGCCATTTTTTTTTATTTTACTTTATTCTCAATAAATAAAGTGTTAAGTATTTTGTTTTATTAATGCATCAATATTTTTAATGCCAATCATTTTTTTAGAAATAAATCCTTCTCCATATTTTACACCAATCATTTTACCAAACATAGCTGCTCTAGCTATTACACCATCTAAAAACTCTGGCGTAGAAATATACGTTTGGTTGGCATCGCTAGATTGTGGGTCGTAAAACTGCGTTTTGTAAGCCTTTACCGATTCTATTTTTTTTTCTAACGAAGTTGAAATATCGAATACAACATCTGGCTTCAAATATCTATCTTGTATATAATGAAATACATACTTTGGTCGCCAAGGTTTTTGTGCTATGCCATCATATAAAGTTTCTATTTTCATTAACCCACTTAAAAATGCTGCATCAGTAACCAAAGCTGCACTTCTGCCATGATCTGGATGTCTATCTTCTGGAGCATTACAAAAAATAATTTCTGGTTGGTATTTTCGTAAAACAGTAATTATTTGTCGCTGATGTGCTTCATTGTTTTCAAAAAAACCATCAGCCATTTTCAAATTTTCTCTTATATCTACATCAAGAATTTTTGCTGCTGCTGCTGCTTCTTCTTTTCTAGTTTCTGCTGTGCCTCTTGTACCAAGTTCTCCTTGTGTAAGATCTATAATTCCGGTTCTTTTTCTGTTTGCCTTTTCTACAATTAATACACCAGCGCAACCAAGTTCAACATCATCGGGGTGTACACCAAAGGCCAGTAAATCTAACTTCATAAGCTTATCCAAAATAAATAGAAATGTAATTTACGCCAAATCGCTTGGAAGCACTCATAAAATACTCACAAAGCACATAATAATGTGCATAAATGTTTTTGGTTAAGATGCTTTAGCGTGGGGAGCTGTATTGTAGCCATACATTCGTTGTACTTCTTTTACTATTTTTTCGATGGTAGCATCATCAGTTTCAGCGTCGTAGCTTTGTTTTAAATTAGTATCAAAAAAGAATGCCACAGTTTGGTAAAATCTTGCGGTAAAGCCACCTTTCATTTCTTTAATAATTTCGTAACAGTTACTACCTGTTTCTCTGTTTATTAGTTTCATCAATACTTTTCCTTGGTAAATGGATAAATTAGTAAGAGGCGTTGTAAATTCTTTTTTAAGTTCTTTTTCTCTAGATTTTATGTAGGTTTTCCTTTTGTCTTTATCAGTTACACCTACAAGGTTTACATTAATATCATTCATTACGGCACCAGCTCGTAATGCATAAGGGTAAGTTACATACACTGCATTGCGTAAGCGATTGTATTTTGCATTGGCTGCTTTTTGAGCTGCACTAATTTTGCTATACACATAAACGTAATCAAGATTTTTTAATGGAATAGTATCGCCTTCGTAAATGATAGAAAGTGTTTGTATGGTATCATTTTTACCAACAGCTTGTGCATAGGAACATTGCACACTAAAAAGCATGAGTAAAATTAAAACGAGTTTATAAAATTTATTAGGGATCGTTTTAGCCATCAAAATTTATTTCAATAACGAAGTTCTTACTTTAATACCAAAAAATACATAAAGTAATCTTAAAATTCTGAGGCAATTTAAGCATTGGCCAATAAGAACATATAAAACACAAACGCTGTAGCCGCTATTAATATTGCCAGAGATTGTATTTTAGAAAAATTGCCTCTTTGTAACATGCTTAATAAAAGCCCAATAGCCATTATAACTAAACCTAGCCACACCAAATTTATAAGTGGAAAAACATAGGCTTTTACGGTAATGTATTCAATAAATTTATCGGATTCTTTGATGCCTAATCGTATTTGTTTTTTATCGGTTACGCCAATAAAACGCATATACAAATTTTGTGGATAAATGGTATCGTCCACGTTTATTACACCAAGTTCATCTACCACTATCATTGGATTAGCTATGTAATGCATGCTATCTTTTGCTGTAATAGTAAGATTTGCCATTAAGCCTACTTGCTTGTCTGCAAATTTCATTTTAGCATTTGCAGGATTTTTTTCTACAGCATTTAGCACCATAAAACCATTGCTATAAAAAGTAGTATCACCTATCCCTAAAATAACTTCTCTAAATGATGTGGTATCTTCTGGTATATCTACTTTGTTGATGGCATACGACACATACGTAAATACATCTTTTAGTAAATACGATTTTGTGTCAGGATTACTACTCATGTTGTTATCCTTCATCATATACACATCGGGCTGCAAAATAAAACGCTCTTTATTTTTATCCGTAGCATCTTTTTTCTCGAAAGCAATATTGTAAAATTTTCGGCCTTTTTCGTTACCCAATGAATCGTTTACAAATGTAGCACGATAATCACCCAAGGTTGCAGGCACTTGTCTAAGCAGTGTAAGATTTTCATTAGGATTATCTTGCTGCTTCGTCATAGGATCTTTGCCACTCGTAGGTTGTACAATACCATTGGCAGCACTGTTGCTTATAACTTGTTTGTTGGCAGATGAAATCAATATACCCACAAGCATCAACATAAAACCAGCATGCGCCACAGGACTACCAGCTTTTAAAAATTGTCCTTTTTGTACTTTGAAAATATAAAATGCATTGGCCACGCATGAATAAATTGTAGCAAAAGCAGCTACATAAATAGCGCCTAAAAAACCATTACCATGTTTGTAAAAAGTAAAGGGATAAAATGCTACAAGCATCGCCATTATTGCAATTGAGATTATACTTGGAATACCAATATTCTTCCACAAATATTTTGCCTCTGTATTTTTATATTTTAAATATTGTGCAAATGCAGTGAGTAATCCTATAATGATAGCTACCAATACAATTACTTTATTGTAGCCAAATTCCACATCTTCGGGCGGTGCTATTTTAGTATTAAAAGTTTTATTAAAAACTGGTACCGATGTTTTTGCAGTAATAAAAAGTGCCGTAAGAAAAAATACGAGCGAGCCAATAAACATCCAAAACTCTCTAGAATTTGTACTTTCTTCTTTATGTATCGTTGGTATTTTTTTATAATTTTTTATGAGCAAGAAAAGCGATGGAATGGTAAACGCACTCATGTAAAGAAAAATGAGCATGTTCATATATTTAAACCCAAACTCATGACCAAATAAA
>JAYTGY010000438.1:0-3519 GCA_043733065.1 Ferruginibacter sp. | reverse complement strand
AAGCAACAAATATCAAATGGGGCATCAGATAGGCCAATTAAATTTTTTACAGCAATTAAATCATTTTCTGCTTTTTTAAACCATTTTTCAAACTCTTTCATATAAAAGTTTTCCTGTGTTGACTGCAATTTTTCCAATATTCATAAAATAAGTCATTGCAGTTTCTAATTCTTTTGGAGTATAAACTATAATATCCATTGGTGCAATATAATCATTGATACTTTTTCTTACATCGCTACCTCTATGTATTCTTCTTTTGTCGGTTTCCTTCACTATAAATAAATCTATGTCGCTATCCTTTGTAGGCGTGCCATTGGCATAAGACCCGAAAAGATAAATTTTTTCAGGTTTATAACCTAAAGCTATTTCATTTACTAATTGTTGTATTTGGTTTTGTGTAACCATATTGTAAAGGTAAAATTATTTATCAGAAAATCAGTAACCGTTTTTGTAATGCTTTACCAATCTTTCTCCTGCTTATTTGGTGTAGCAGCATTTGCCTTATGCAATTTATCTTGCAACGATTTTTCTTTTTGTAACAAGGCTTTCAACTTTTGGTCTGCCTGTTTTTGTGAAAGATTGCTTGGCTCAGGTTTTGGTTTGTCGTCTTTGTTTTTATCCTTATCCTTGTCTTTATCTTTTTTGTCTTTGTCTTGTTTTTGTTTTTCTTGCTGTTGTTTTTTTAAAGCCAATTGCAAATTGTGTCTTGCATCTTCATTATTTGGGTTAGATTTTAATGCGTTTTTGTAACTAAGAATACACTCTTCCAATTTTTTATCGTTCTGTAAAACCACGCCTTTATTGTACAACGCATTGCTTTTTTCTACAGGTTTTGCCAAAGTGGTTTGTGCTTTTTCAAATGCATTTACAGCATCTTCTTTTTTATTTGTTTTGTACAAAGCATTACCCAAATTAAATTGTGCCGTAGCATTATTTTCATTTTTTTGTATTACTTCTTCATATTTTTTAGATGCAGTTTCGTAGTCCTTTTTTTTATAAGCATCGTTTCCATTTTTTATGGTTTCATTGGCATTTTGTGCAAACGATGAAATGCCAACAAATAAAAAAAATATCCCTAACACTGGTTTTAATTTTTTCACTTTTTTTATTTCAGTAATAAATAATTCTATAATAAGAAACAGCAATGCAACAGCTAATAAATATTGAAACCAACTTTTATAATTTGTAAGCGAATCGTCTGTAACCTCACGTTTATCTAAGGTTGCAAGCTGGTTGTATAATGCCGAAACTGCTGCGTCAGTATTTGAATACAAAATGTAATTGCCATTTCCTTTTATGGCAATATCGCTTAATGCTTGCTCATTCAATTTTGTAATAACAGTATTGCCGTCGTTATCTTTTTTTTCTTCTTTGGTTATTTCATCTATAATAGTTGCACCTTGTGGCGAGCCAATGCCTACAGTGTTTATTACAATCCCTTCTTGCGCCATTTGCTCTGCCGTTTTTATAGCAGTTTCATCATGGTCTTCTCCGTCACTAATTAATATTACCGCTTTGTATTTTTTTTCTTTATTGTTAAAAGATGCATAACACATTTTTAATGCATCGGCAATTACTGTGCCTTGTGCTGGTATTGTTTCTGGCGTGGCAGATGCTAAATACATTTTTGCAGCAGAATGGTCTGCCGTTAAAGGCATTTGTAAATATGCTCTCCCAGCAAAAATTACTATACCAACTTTATCATTGCTCAATTTATCTATCAATTTATTAAGCAATTGTTTGGCTCTATCTAATCTATTTGGTTTTATATCTTGCGCTAGCATACTCTTACTCACATCTATGGCTATCATTACATCTATACCATTTCTGTTTATTTTTTCGGCACCAATCTTTGTGCGCAAATTGGCTACACTTACTAAAATTAGTGCCATGGCTAAAAAAGCCAATAAAAATTTTTTGTAAAAAGAAGAAGTGTTGTAATGAGCTGTTAATTCTTTCACCAAAGCATCATCTCCAATTTTTTTGAATGCTTTTCTTTTTTTTGCAACAGCATAAAAATATGTACCAACAATAATGGGCAGTAGCAATAATAGCCACAATAATTCTTTGTATTGAAATGGAAGGTTCATCTGTGGTTGCAAATTAATCTTTCGCAAACGTATATACTGTTAAAAAAGCAATAAACTATTTTATCTTTTTCCCAGCAAAAAGCCATAATGCTTTAATATTTCTTTGGTAATGTCCAACCTAGCGTCGTAATTATTAAAATTTTTATCTGAAGACTTTATAAGTGTAGCAAAAAAATACACGTGCCTATTTTCTTCTATCCAACCTACAAGCCAGCCAATTACATTATTTTTTTCATCTGTATTCCAACCAGTTTTATAACTCAATTTATAAGCCGTGTTTTCTTCTTGTAACATTACATTTCTAACCTGTTGTTGCACAGTTTTTCTAAATGGCAATTGGTCAAAATACAATCGTTTCAGTAATCCAATTTGCTCATCTGGCGATATTTTTAAATTATTATTCAACCAAAAAGAATCTATTGGGCCATTAATATTTTTATTGCCATACGAAATACTATCAATATACATTTTCATAGTATCTCTGCCAATGCGCCTTGCTACTTCTTGGTAATAAGGCACGGAGCTTACTTTAAAAGCTTCTGTCATGGTCAAATCTTTGTTCCACTCTTCTCTATTTCGTTTTACACCATCCCATTTTAAAATCATGTTTTCGTCAGTTATTCTGCCTATTTCTAAGCCTATAAGAGAGTTTACAATTTTAAATGTAGATGCTGGTGTTACTCTTGTAGTATCCATTGCCATGTTGTAAACTGTAATAGCACCACTGCTATTATCCATCATGGTAAAACAACCATCTACATTTTTTGCATCAAAATATTGCTTAAGGTTATTATCTATTTTTGCTTTTTTTAAAGCACAAGAAAAAAGAAAAAAAGTAGAGAGAAAAATTAAAAAAGAAATACGAATTATTTTCATGAATATATTTTTTATCCTTAGCAGTAAATTATTTTTTACTTTTTAAATGTTCAGCTGTAGCATCTAATGCTTCATAAAAAGGCTCGCCGAATTTTCTAATCAATGGTTCTTTCAAAAATTTATATACAGGCACTTTTAGTTTTTTGCCCAAGCTGCAAGCGGCTTTGCAATGGTCTTCTCTTGGTTGGTAATTGGCAAATTCTGTTACACCATCATTACTTTTCTTTACAACCACGGGAAACAAATGACAACTTATTGGTTTTTTCCAACTCGTTTTTCCATCAAGATAAGCTTGCTCTATGCCACATTTTACAATACCATTTGCATCAAAAATACCATACACACAAATCTTACTATTTATGGTTGGTGTAACCCAGCCAAATTCTTTATCGTGTACATATCTGCCTTGCTTATTTATTTCATCAATACCTTCTTGGCGCAGGTAAGGAAGCACTTCATTAAATACTTCATCAACTTTCATCAATTCTTTATTGTCTAATGGGGCACCAGCATCTCCATCTACACAACAAGCACCTTTGCAGCTTGTAAGGTC
>JAYTGY010000437.1:0-2337 GCA_043733065.1 Ferruginibacter sp. | reverse complement strand
GGGCGCAATGCAATATCATGTTCATTTAATGTAGCTCTATCTTCTGGCGGCACTACAGCTAAATGCCCAGCTTCATGTAAAATATCTCCTGGGTATTTTAATTTTTCTTTATCAATAATAAGACCACCGTTTTCAATACTAATACCTGGTAAAAAACAATCTGTTTCTATATTTTGGTATTGAATATTTACACCAATAGAATGTAAAAAAGTGATTACCTTTTCAAAATTATTATGTACTTCAATGCTATATTCTATCATTTTTTATATTTCTTAAAATAGTAAATTAATCAATAATTTTTTCAAAAGAAAATCCAGGATGTTTATCAATATTATACTTTATTTTAAATGTTAAGGGGAAATGTAAATTGTTTATTTGAGCAATGGTAAAAGGAACTGTTAAGCTCGTTTCATTATAACACAATACTATATTTTTATACAATCTAATATACGTTAATAGTGATAACTCAGAAAATTTATTGTCAGGTTTTGAAGAAATTTTTAAAGTAATACCATCAGAAAAAATGGGCAATTTATTTTTATTCTTATTTAGCCCAAATGCTGTTCCGGCATTAAAATTTACCAATTCTTGAATACATTCATGTTCAAAGATTTTGGTTTCGCTTTTACCCTTATATGCAAAATCTACCTTGATAGATTCTGGAATTAATGTAACATCTGTTTTGCATTGATCTATTAAATTACTAATGATACTTATTTGTGGTTCTTTATCCAATGCGGGTTTCATGGTTTCAGAAACTAAAATATCTACTTCGTTTTTATCTTTTAAACTATACGTACTTGCATCGGTTTGTATTACATCTACTATATAATTTTCTATCTTCAATTTATGTATTATTTTTTTTAAATGCAGTATGCTTTCTTCATTTATTTCAAGTAAAATAAATTGAACCCGCTCTGCTGTAAAAATAGTAGTAAGTGGTATTATAAGGCTTGCAAATGGTCCGGCGCCTGCATATAAAACTACAATTGGCTTATTGTTATTTTCATGTATTTTATCATCAATAGCTTGTTTTATAGCTATTATAAAATTTCTGGTTCGCATAAAATCTATAATGCAAAAGGCAGCGGCATCTGTAGAAACTGCTAAGCCAAAATTGGTTTGAATATGCTCAAGTTTTTTCTCATTGGCGTTTTTAATGGTAGATATATTATTGAAATAATGATACAATTCATTTGCAGCATCTCTTGCGTTGCTATAATTAATGGGCTCAGCAATTAATTTTTCTGTAATTTTTTTTAGTGTAAATGGCATTAATTTTTTTCTAGTAAAATTATTTTATTATAGGTCTTGGTGCGCTGTTATCCACCCATAAATTTTTGTACTCGTTCTTCCAATCAAATTTAAACCTGCGATGGCTCCATAAATAATTAGCTGGGTCTTGTTGTATTGTTTTTTCTAAAATATCTCTATAAAGATTTGTAAGTTCTCCTTCTGTTGTTTTGGCACCAGCTTCACAAAGTAGTGTTGCATCAAATTGATAATGCCCTCGTTTTATTTTTTTAAAACCAACATAAACTACAGCTGCATTGTTTTTAATAGCTCCTTTTTCGGGGCCAGGAACAAATGGTGTTGGTCGTCCAAAAAAGTTTAACCAATAGCCGCTTGCAGGGTTACTTGGATTTTGATCTGCAGCTAATGCAAGCATATATTGGTTTTCAAAAACTGTATGCATTTTGTTTTTAAAATCGGGTGCGCTTATTAAAATAGTACCGTATCTCCGTCTAAAATTTAAAAATATTTTTTCTATAGCCTTGTTTGATATGGGCCCATAAATACCAACAAACGGAATTTTTAAATGCAGTGCATATAATAAATTTGCATACTCCCAATTAAATTGATGCCCTACCATTATATTTAAATTATAGCCTTTATTAATTAAACTATTTATTAAATCAAAATCGCCAGTGCTTCTTTTTATTAATTGTTTTTTAGAAATAGAAATAAATTTTAGAGACTCAATAAAGTTATCTGTAAAATAGAGATAAAACTTTTTTGCAATTTTTTTTCTTTCCTCATCAGTTTTTTCTGGAAATGCTATTTTTAAATTATTGAATACAATATCTTTTCTATACTTAACTACATGAAATAATATAAAAGCAAAAAAATCGCTTATGCCATATAAAATAAAAAAAGGCAGTAGCGAAAATAAATACATTATAGGGTAAATGATGTAGTACATGTTTTAATAAATATGCTGCAATTTATGATAGCAAATTGTTTTAACCATAAAACATAATCTATCACATAATCTATCACATAATCTAATACATAATCTATTGCATAATAAAAGATGAATAAAAATATAAGGATGAA
>JAYTGY010000436.1:0-14000 GCA_043733065.1 Ferruginibacter sp. | reverse complement strand
GTTAGAGTTTTTGAGAACTGCCAGCAATATCCCAAAAGAAATGCAACCTCAAGATTATGATTTAAGCGAAAGAGAAACCGATTTACTTCGTCAATTGGTACAAGGGTTATCGTACCAACAAATAGCCGATAAACTTTTTATAAGTCATGGCACTGTACGCAAACACATAGAAAATATTTATGGGAAACTGCATATTCATAGCAAGGTAGAAGCGGTTAATAAAGCAAATGGGCACAAGTGGTTTGTGTAAATTTTTCACGCAAAAAAACTAAGATGACAAAGTTCGCTAAGGAGCTTATTAAAAATTGATATAGATCTTTCTTTGTGTTTTTTTATTCTTAATTATACCTTTGAGGTTCAAACAAAAAATAAGGGCCACCCTTCGGTAGCCCTACATCTGATTGATAAATCATCCCCCTTTATTTTAATATTATTCTTTCCGTACTATTTATTGTAGCTGTTTTTACTTGTATAAAATAGATTCCTTTTGCATATTTAGATAAATCAATTTGCATTTTGTTACCAGCATTTGCAGCTATTTTTAATTGGTTAACGAAAACTCCTGCTGCATTACAAATATTTAAAACCCTTATTTCATTACTATTTATTACAGATAATTCTATCATTAAAATACCATTGGTTGGGTTTGGATAATACTTTACAGTAGCTGCATCTAGCTTATCAAATATAACAAGCCTTGCAAGTGTGTAAATAAATTTTCCATCAGCATCAATTTGTTTTAACCGATAATAATTCATCCCTTGTATAGGGTTATTATCTATAAAAAAATATTCTATATCCTCACTTGAATTGCCAGCCGCTTTTACTATTCCTATTTTTTTAAAATCAATAGCATCGTTACTTCTTTCTACTTCAAAAAAAGCAGTATTTATTTCTTGCAATGTTTTCCAATTTAACATAGCAGATGTAGTATTGTTTTTTCTTGCAGTAAAATATTCTAATGTAATTGGCAATGGCCCCATTGGCCTGTATGTGTTTGCCCAGCCATCTCCTTGCCCACCAAAGAAAATATTATTACTTGGTTGTGTAAAGGCTGTTTTATCCCAACCATCTCCATTACCTCCATTAAAAATATTATTAAGTGCTTGCGCAAAAGTTGTTTTGTCCCAGCCATCTCCACTACCCCCGTTAAAAATATTGTTTACGGGTTGTGCAAAAGCTGCTGTATCCCATCCATCTCCAACTCCTCCTGCAAAGATGTTATTCTCCGCTTGTGCAAATGCTATTTTAGTCCATCCATCCGCATTACCACCTCCAAATATATTATTGCTTGCTTGGGCAAAATTTGTTTTATCAAAACCATCTGCATTACCTCCTCCAAATATGGGATTGTTTTGTGCAAAAAGTATAGATACATTCACCATACAAAGCAGCAACATGAAAATATTTTTCATAATTACTTATTTTAAAATGATGAATAAATTAAGGCGCTGTTCTTGCCATACGAATACCATTACCAGGCAATACCACATCAGAACCATATACTGCAGTATAATAATTTATAGTTAATCTGCTAGATGTTCTTGCTTCGGTAGCTGCTCCATCATAACCACAATTGCGCCATCCATATTTTGCAAACCCCGCCCAGTTAGAAATGTTGGTAGCGCCTGTAGCATCTAAATTTCCATCCCCATGCAAAGCGCCATCAAATGCAAGCCCACCTACACTTACAGCATTTATACATATTTCTGCTACATTACCACCCATGTCCATTACACCATAATATGTGCCACCACTTAGTACTCTTGTAGAACTTGTAGTTCTTGCAAAAAGCCCTACACGGCTTGCCAAACCTCCAGCATATGAATTACCAATATTTGCATTTGCTGCTACAGGTATATTTACTGTTTCGTTTGATAAGCCTGTGTTGGTAACTGATGTTAAATTATTAATAGTTGTATTGCCCCAAGGATATTCATTAGGCACTGCAGGTGTGTTGTAACCTCTGCAAGCTTTTTCATATTCCATCTCGGTAAATGGGCGAAGGCCACTCCAATCTGCCATGGATGCTAATCTTTGTGTATTGCAATTTCCCACTGCCCTTTCAGGTTGGTTAGCTGTAAAATTTGGATGTGTACCAACTCTTATTCCTGCAATATCATTGAATGAAGCACGAGCCAAATCTATATGGTTTAAAAAATCTACATATTGTTGTTGGCTTGTTTCGTATTTCATTATCCAAAAAGCATTAAACCCTGTAGGATATGTTGCAGCTAATGTTCCCGTAGTAGGTCCATTGCCATTTGTATTTAATACCGAACCTGTAGTACCAAAGCTAATAGCTGAAGCTGTAACATCAAAAGGGCTAGATGTTGCTCCTAGTTTAAAAGCATTTGATTCAACTCCCCCACTGCCCAATTGAAATGTGCCTTGTGGTATATACACCATCTCCAAAGCAAAAACCCTTATCTCCACCGTTTCATTATCCAAAATACCATCAACTCCATAGTTCCATATAATTTGGTTGGCTAAATAATTTACATTGCTTACTCCTGTAGCGGTGGCTTTGTAAATAAAAGCACCCTTGCCATCTGTAGGCACGTTAAATGTAGCGCCAGTTGCAGCTGCAAAGCCACTTGTATTTATGGTGCAATGCCTCCAATCTACTGTGCCCATTTTTCTAAACTTTACAAAAATCCATGCACCATCATAATTGTTTTCGTTAGTGTTAGTTCGCCAGCTGTTTTCCCAGCTCACATCAAAATTTATAATTTCTGTATGGGCTACAATATTTTGCCCAGTAAGTGTTGCATTGGCTACCGCAATATTATTTGCCATGCTTATTGTTGTAAACAGAATAGCTATTAGGCTAAAAATAATTTTCTTCATAATTATAGTTTTGATTAATTGATAATGCAAACCTATTCTTATATAAAATTATTTTGATACGACGAAATGCGTATTTTTTAAATATTTAGCATTAAAAAAGCGGAAAGTTTACACCTTCCGCTTTTTTATAAAATATTATTTTCTACTATGGTTGTGCAAAAGAATTTCTTGGACCACCAGCTACAAATGTAGCATTCATGCGAGTTTTTTGACCTGCAGAAAACATGTACATACAAAGATCATCTGTGTAATCCATGTAGTTCATCGTCATCATTACTGGCGTACCAGCACATGTGCTTCTAGAGCCAGCAGCTGGGCAACCAAAGTTTGCGCCAGTATGCAAAGGTGTATCACTTACTAAGTCGTTACCGCAAGTAGCATCTCCCCAAATATGGCGAAGGTTTAACCAATGACCAACTTCGTGTGTGGCCGTACGGCCTTTGTTATAAGGAGCACCTGCAGTAGTTACACCAAATGCGCTGTATAATATTACAACACCATCAGTAGCTAAAGCACCACCAGGAAACTGAGCATATCCTAATACACCATTGCTCAAATTACAACTCCATAAATTTAATTTTGTAGAAGGGCTAGTTGGCGCTACTCCACCACCCGATGCTTTTTTCACACCATCATTTGTAGTGAAACTAATTTTCTTTGTATTTACTCTAATAACTTGGTCTAATACAAATCTTACACCAATATCTCCAGATACTACAGGTTGAAATAAAGCTGGAACATTAGAAATGTCTGAATTTGTAGCTGCAAAATCTGCATTCAATACATCTATTTGTGTTTGTATTTGTGCAGCCGAAATATTTTGTGCTGTAGTTTTGTATACTACATTAACAACAACTGGTATTTCAATCATACCATTTGCAAGCAATCTGTATGCACTTGGGTTTTGCTGATAACGAGCAGTAAATTCCTCAATAGCTTGCATTCTGCTAGCCAATGTAGGATCTGCTTTTAATTGGGCTTCCAACACTTCTTGCGATGCACATGCACGATGCGTTAATGGGCTTGTAACAATTTCATCTTTTGTGGTTTCATCTTCTTTAATAGAAGATTTTGTACAACTAACTGCTAAAATAGCGCAGCAAGAAAACATGCCGAATAATTTTTTCATGAAAGGAATTTTAATTTAAAATAAATGGTTTAAGACAGTAAAGTAGAATGTTTTATTTTCTGTTCAAAAAAACTTTATACACAATTATTAATATTATTCATAAGGTTAAACATCTCTTTTTAAGATAAAAACTATTATAAAAAATTGATTATTATATATTTGTATAAGAAAGACATGGGCTTTAGTCATCAAAAAAATCTTAAAAAAAATCCCCTACTTTTTATAAAGCAGGGGAATAGTAGTTAGTTTAAGTTAACAGCCTATTATAAATATTTTGACAAGTATAAAAAATTATCAAAATTTGATGGTTATCTTTTTTATAAAATGTACAAAAAAGACACTTATTGCACCTAAGACTACCAATAAAATGATTATGCTGCCTCTGTTTTCGAATATTTATTATTTTAATATAAGTTAGCTGTTTGGTTTAAAATGGTATAGCTTAAATTGCAGCAATTTTAAAGCTATATGTACAGCATTTGTAAAAAAGAATTAAATCGTTTTTTTAGTAATCTTACTGGTTATATTGCCATCATACTCTTTATGTTGGTGTGCGGTATTTTTCTTTTTATAATTCCTACTAATAGTATTTTAGAAAACAATTATGCCTCTCTATCTACTTTTTTTGAAATTGCACCTTGGGTATTGTTATTTTTAGTACCTGCCATTACCATGCATTCCCTATCCGAAGAATTTAAAGCCGGCACCTTTGAATTATTAAAAACAAAACCATTGTCTGCTTGGCAAATTGTTTGGGGCAAATACGTAGCTATTCTATTGGTACTACTTTTTATTATTATTCCAACACTCATATATGTAATCAGTATAAAAACATTAAGCGCACAAGGCAGTATAGATACAGGTGGTATTGTAGGAAGTTATATTGGTTTATTTTTGTTAGCAGCAACATTTGCTGCGGTGTGCCTTTGTTGTAGTGGCTTTACGAGCAATGCTGTTGTAGCATTTTTGGTAAGTGGTTTTGTATGTCTTATATTATATTTTGGTTTTAATGCCATAAGCAAGTTGCCATTTTTTGCTGGCAGTGCAGATTATTATATAGAAATGTTGGGCATAGATTTTCATTACCGCAGTATTAGTAGAGGCGTTATTGATACAAGAGATGTTGTCTATTTATTAACAATTATTTTTCTTTCATTATTAATAACCGTAAAAAAGATTAGCAGAAAATAATGTTTAGAAAAATTTTACATAATAAATTTTGGTTGCCAATAATATTGGTATTATTGTTTGTACTCAATTGGGCTGCATCGTTGTTTCATGCTCGTATAGATCTTACCAACGAGAATCGATTTACACTTAGCACTCCTACAAAAAAATTACTTAAAAAAATTGATGAGCCAGTAACAGTAGATGTTTTTTTAAAAGGAAATTATCCATCAGGATTTAAGCAATTGGCTTCTTCTACAAAAGATTTGCTACAGGAGTTTAAAGAAATAGCAGGCAATAAAATACAATACAATTTTATTAGTCCAGATGATGTGATGCCAAACACAGAAATAAAATACGGCGATACATTGAGTGGCTTAGGTTTGTATCCAATAAACCTCACCAGCCAAGTAAAAGAAGGGCAGCAACAACAATTTGTATATCCATTTGCCATGCTGCATTACAAAGACAAAACACAGCTGGTAGAATTATACAAAGGCAAAACACCGCTTATCAATTTCACAGAACTCAATAGTGCCGAAGCTTTGCTTGAATATAAACTAGCAGATGCTGTTGCAAAAATTACACAAACTGAAAAGCCAATTATTGGTTATGCAACAGGTAATGGCGAGCCAATGAATTACAACACCTACGATTTAATTGAAAATGTTTTAAAGCAAGATTATAAACTTTTCACTTTTGATTTAAATGCGCCAAAGTTTTTGCCAGCTGAGATGAAGGTGTTGGTAATTGTGAAACCAACAATTGGTTTCAGCGATGAAGAAAAACTTAAAATAGATCAGTACGTAATTAATGGTGGTAAATTATTATTGTTTGGCGATAGACTAAGTGCAGAAATGGATAGCATGCAAACTAAAAAAGGCGAAGTAACTGCTCTCGATAGAAATTTAAAGATTAATGATTTGTTGTTTAATTATGGTGTACGCATCAATGCAGATTTACTAATGGATTTGCAATGCGATTTTCTCCCCTTCGATGTAAATGGAAATGGCCAATTTGAATTGCTACCTTGGAATTATTTTCCTGTAATGGATTCAAAAAATAATCATCCAATAAATAAAGGTCTAGGTTTTGTATCAGGGCAATTTGTAAATTCTTTAGACACTGTAGAAGCAGAAGGCATAAAGAAAACTGTAATATTGAGTTCGTCAGCAAATGCAAGAACAATAGGCTCGCCAGCGGTAATAAGTAATAAAGAAAACGTAAATACTCCCGAAGATGCAAAATTTAAAAGGGCTAATATTCCTACGGCAGTTTTGTTAGAAGGTAAATTCCGTTCCATGTTTGCCAATAGACTAACGCAAGCCATGAGCGATAGTTTACAACAATACAATGCATCTTTTTTACCACAATGCATATCTAATAATAAAATAATTGTAGTTGGCGATGGTGATATTGTTTTAAACAGTTTGTATAAAGGAAACCCAATACCCATGGGTATGAATAAATATACGTTTGGCACACAAAGAGAATTTCCTTTTGCCAATAAAGAGTTTGTGCAAAATTGTTTAGATTATTTGGTAAATGAAAACGATTTAAGCGAAGCAAAAGCAAAAGATTATGTGGTGCGATTATTGGATACTAAAAAAACAGAGGAGCAAAAATCGTTTTGGCAGGTAATAAACATTATCCTTCCAATATCCATTGTGTTGCTTTTTGCAATAATTTTTCAATGGCTTCGCAAAAGAAAATATACTAAATAAAAATGGATCAACATCAACTTATATACTTGGTATTTGGGGCAGTAATTTTACTTGCTCTTATTTTTGATTTAGGTTTACTCAGTAAAAAAAATCAAAAAATTGGTTTGAAAACGGCACTTACACAAACTATTTTTTGGGTAGCCCTTTCATTTTTATTTTGTGCGTTCATTTGGTGGCAAAACGAAGATGGCAATGGTAAAAAAGATGCAGTACTATACATTACGGCTTATTTATTAGAATGGTCTTTATCGGTTGATAATATTTTTGTGTTCATTATTATATTCTCCTTCTTTAAGGTAAAAGAAATTAATTTTTCTAGGGTATTATTACTAGGAATATTAATGGCCATTTTTTTTAGAATAATTTTTATTGCCTTAGGTAGTGAGTTGGTAGCAAAATTCGATTGGATTATGTATATTTTTGGAATCTTCCTTGTGTTTACAGGCATTAAAATGTTTGCCAGCAATGAAGAAGATGATTTTAATCCTGAAACAAATTGGTCGTATAAATTTCTTACCAAAATGATGCGCACCACTAGCGACGAGCCCAATGGAAATTTCATCATTAAAAAAAATGGAAAAATATTTTTCACAACATTAGCCATGGTTGTTGTTATGCTAGGCTTAATAGATATTGTATTTGCTGTAGATTCTATTCCTGCCGTTTTTTCGGTAATACCAGATCCTTCAAAAAAAATGCTCATCTATTCTTCCAATATTTTTGCAGTGCTTGGTTTGCGTAGTTTGTTTTTTTTATTACGTGGTGCAGCAAGCAAATTCGATTATTTGCAAGAAGGCATAGCCATTGTACTATTATTTATTGGTGTAAAAATGTTGATTCCTCTTCTAGAATATGCTGGTGTAGATAAAAAATATTTGCATATTCCTGAATGGGCTTCGCTAGTAGTCATTGTATTTTGTATTACGAGTTCCATTATTTATTCTATATATCACAAAAAAGAAGGCGCACCAGATGATTATGTAGAAATAGAAAATGAGAAAAATTAATTAATGATATTTATCACAACAAAAAACTACTTACAACCAACCCCAACGGGCTTGAATTTGAGTAACCACGGGTAAAACCCGTGGATATGAACGGGGCGAAGTCCCTTTCATGCATAGCACATGACCTACAACATAAACCATATCGCACAAATCATCTCCTCTACAACCTTACAACAAGGCAATGATGCCCTTATTGAAAACATTTTAACCGATAGTCGCAAATTATTGTTTCCTGAAACATCATTATTTTTTGCGTTACCAGGCGAAGGGCGAAATGGAAATGCTTTTATAAAAACTTTATACAACAAAGGTGTTCGACATTTTATTGTTGATGATAGTTTTAATCAAGAAAATTTAATTCATTTAAATGAAGCAAATGTTTTACAAGTAGCTAATGTATTAGTAGCACTTCAAACATTAGCTACTTTTCATCGGCATCAATTTCAATATAAAGTTATTGGCATTACTGGCAGCAATGGCAAAACAATTGTAAAAGAATGGCTAAATCAATTGCTTGGCGAAGATGAAAATATTATACGTAGTCCAAAAAGCTATAACTCCCAAGTAGGCGTTCCACTTAGTGTGTGGCGTATGAATGAAGGTCATACACTTGGCATTTTCGAATCGGGCATTTCGCAAAAAGGCGAAATGGAAAACTTACAAAAAATTATTGACCCCGAGATTGGCATTGTTACTTTTATTGGAAGTGCACATGCAGAAGGTTTTACAAATATTGAAGAAAAAATAAATGAGAAGTTACAGTTATTTAAAAACAGCAAGCAAATTATTTTTTGTGCCGATGATGAAAAATTACATAATGCCGTCACAAATTTCATAAGCACACAAAACCCAACATTAAAAATATTTACTTGGAGCAAAAAAAATAGCGCATCTCTTTTTGTAAAATCAATAAATAAAAAGAATAATAATACTGAAATAACTTGTAAGCACAATCAAAAAGAATTTTTATTCTCCATTTCATTTGCCGATGAAGCTTCCATACACAATGCCATTACTTGTTGTTGCACTATGTTATTATTAAACAAAGATGCAAACTTCATTGCAGAAAAAATGAAACACTTGCGCCCTATAGAAATGCGCATGGAGCTAAAACAAGGCATAAACAATTGCTACATCATAAACGATGGTTACAGTGCCGATCTACAATCACTCAGTATTTCGTTAGATTTTTTAGAACAACAAAAACAACAACAAAAGCATACCGTTATTTTGAGTGATGTTTTGCAATCAGGAAAAGATGCCGATAATTTGTACAGCAAAATTGCAAAGGCACTTTCCGGGAAAAATATCAGTCGCTTTATAGGCATCGGAAAAGAAATTTCTGCACATGCACAATCATTTTCATCTATAAAAGAAACTAGCTTTTACATAACTACCGAAGCATTTTTACAAACACTAAATACAGATCATTTTAAAAACGAAATTGTTTTACTCAAAGGCGCTCGCATTTTCCGTTTTGAAGAAATAAGTAAAGTACTCGAACAAAAAGCTCACGAAACTCGTTTAGAAATAAACCTCAATGCACTTCGGCACAACCTAAAAGTATATAAACAATTGCTGCAGCCCAATGTAAAAACTATGGCTATGGTAAAAGCTTTTGGCTATGGCAGCGGAAGCGCAGAAGTTGCCAATGTGCTACAACATGCAGGTGTAGATTACCTAGCCGTGGCTTATGTAGATGAAGGCGTAGAGTTGCGCAAAGCAGGAATTACATTACCAATAATGGTTTTAAATACCGAAGCTGCAAGTTTCGAAAACGTAGTAAAATATAAAATAGAACCAGAGTTATATTCTTTCGACATACTACATTCCTTCAACAAATTTTTGCAACAAAAAAATATTGACAACTTTCCTGTACACATAAAAATAGATACTGGCATGCGCCGCCTTGGCTTTGAAGAAAGCGATATAGAAAAACTTTGTCAATTTTTATCCACAACAAAAAATATAAAAGTTGTTTCTGTATTCTCCCATTTAGCAGCAAGCGATGCAGAAAATTTTGATTCGTTTACAAAACAACAAGCCCAATTATTTATTTCAGCAGCTAACAAAATTGAAAAAGCAATAGGATACAATTTTATAAAACACCTAGCAAACTCATCGGCCATTTATCGCCATCCAAATTTACAAATGGATATGATCCGCTTGGGCATTGGGTTGTACGGTGTTGACTCTTCTCCCATTATTCAACATCGCTTACAACATGTTACCACTTTAAAAACTACTATCTCACAAATAAAAAATTTAAAAAAAGGAGAAAGCATTGGCTACAGTCGAAAAGGCATAGCGTTAGAAGATACACGTACAGCCACTGTGCGTATTGGTTATGCCGATGGCTACTCCCGTATTTTGAGCAATGGCAAAGGTAAAATGTTGGTGAATGGAAACCCTGCTCCCGTTATCGGCAATGTATGTATGGATATGACCATGCTCGATATTACAGGCATAGACGCACACGAAGGCGATGAAGTAATTGTGTTTGGCGAAGAACCCACTGTTACGAATGTGGCGGAATGGGCGGATACTATTTCGTACGAAATTCTCACCAATATTTCGCAGCGGGTAAAGCGTGTTTATTTTGAAGAGTAGATTTTTTTGGGGGCTGTTAGCAACATACAATAATCAACATTAGTCCGTGCCATTCGCTTGTACTCCTCGGCTTCGTTCCATCCCTACATTTTTTGTAGGGATGGGGTACCGCTTCTGTCACGCAGCCTTTCATCTTTAGTTTTTCAATTTGGCAATACTTCGAGTCTCTATAAATAATAGCAACGTTCTTTACTGGGCATAAAAAAATCTCCATAAAATGGAAGCTTTCAAAAAAGTCAGCTGCACTAGACGATTTTCGAACCAATTCTTAATAAATTTTGAACCACAATCGACAGTCTTTCAAAAAAATATGCAAGTAAGTAGAATCAGTTTTTAGTAGAATCTCTTTTTATTAATTCTGATTTAATAACAATATTTTCATTTTCCAAAAGCGACCTTTTTTTATTTAAATGTTGAAATAAAATGGTCGCCGCAGTTGTGCCCATCTCATATGCAGGTTGGGTAATAGTAGTTAATGAAGGTTGCAATAATGGTGCTGTTCGTAAATTAGAAAATGTAATAATTTTAATTTGTTTGGGTATTGTAATCCCCAAATCATTACACACATAATAAGAGGTGAGTGCTAACTTTTCTACCGCTGCAAAAATGCCATCATATTTTAAAGGCTTTTGTAATACCTTTTTTATTTTAGCATAATTTGCTTTTTCATCGCCGTTGCATTTTAATACCAATCCTTTCGATTGCGGAATGTTATATTTATTCAATGCTTCAAAGTAACCTTGTTTTCTTTTGTTATCAATACTTAAATGGTCTGATAAACTTAAGTACAATATTTTTTTACAACCATTTTGTATCAAATGTTCCGTTGCATTAAAACCACTTGTGAAATCATCCGTTGTAATTTTTGTAGTTTCTATTTCATGGCATATTCTATCAAAAAAAATAACGGGCACACCACCATCTATCAAGTCTTGTAAATGCTGATAGTTTGTAGTGGTATTTCCTAAGGACATCAATACGCCATCTACTCTACCATTTTGCAAATGCTTAACGATACTTTCTTCTTTTGTATAATCATCGTTGGTTACATAAATAAGTAAGTGGTAATCGTTTTGTTGGGCTATTGTTTGTGCACCACTAATGGCTTGAATAAAAAAATTATTGGTTAACTCTGGTACGATTACAGCAACCGTTTTACTTTTATGATGGCGCAAAAAACCTGCATAGGGGTTAGGGCTATACCCCATTTTTTTTGCCGTATCTAATACTTTCTTTTTAGTATCTGCGCTTATTTCATAACTGTTTTTCAATGCTTTTGAAATGGTTGATATTGACACATTGAGCGCTTGTGCCAATTGCTTCATATTTACATTTGCCATAATGAATTGATTTGTACAAATTTCTCGCAAATTAATAAAAAATTACGAAAATTTCACTACAACGATTTCGCAAATAAATACTACACAAAAACATTTTTTGTAAAACCAGCTTTGTAATTTGCTCCTTAAATTATTTGCGATATGAAAAAAAATCATTAAAATATTTTCTATTTTCTTTAAAAATTATTTGCACAAACATTTTATTATTGACGAGCATAAGTGTTTTTGCCCAAACCAAAACCATTACTGGTAGCGTGATTGACGAAAAAACTGGCGATGGTATTGCCAATGTATCTGTAAAAGTACAAGGCTCTAATAAAGGTACTTCAACGGATAGTAGAGGTACTTTTTCATTGCAAGCAAAAGAAGGCGATAAGTTAGAAATTAGTAGTGTGGGTTATAAAAGCACATCTGCCGTAGTTGATTTGAATACTCCAATGCAAATCAAACTAGCTGTAACCAATCAACAATTAACAGATGTAGTAGTTGTAGGTTATGGTACTAAAAAACGAAGCGACTTAACGGGTGCTGTTTCATCGGTAAGTAAAGAACGCTTATCTCAATTGCCTGTTACCAATGCATTGCAAGCTATTCAAGGTAGTGTTACAGGTGTTACCATTACACAAAGCTCATCAGTGCCTGGTTCATCCTCTAGTGCATTGGTTCGTGGTGCAGGTTCGTTGGCAGCTACTACAGAGCCTTTCATTGTGGTAGATGGTGTTCCTTTTATTGGCGGCTCACTAAATGATATCAATCCAAGTGATATTGCTTCCATTGATATTTTAAAAGATGTTTCTTCTACAGCCGTATATGGTACAAGAGGTGCCAATGGTGTTATTTTAATTACAACTAAAAAAGGTAGAATAGGAAAAGCTTCTATTACCTATAATGTATATGCAGGTGTAGAAGGTATATCACACAAAGTAGAACCTATGAATGGGGCACAATATGTACAAAAATATGCTGATTGGAAAGCACAAGCAGCTAACACGAGCACGGCTGTTTTACCGAACGCTTTTGAACAAGCCAACTATGCTTCTAACACTACCACCAATTGGTTAGATAATGTAACAAGAGCTGGTAATATTCAAAACCATACATTGAGCATTAGCGGTGGCAGTAAAGATGTGCGGTATTACGTAAGTGGCGATTATTTAAAACAAAACGGTGTAGTGCGTGGTTATCAATATAACAGAGCTAGCATTCGTAGCAATGTGGATGCTACGGTTACTTCGTTTTTAAATATGGGTATCAATGTAGCATTAACGAGTAATAATTATGATGGAGGTAGAGCTAGCCTTACTGCTGCTACACAAACAAGCCCTTATGGCACTTATAAAAATGCTGCAGGCGATTATGAAATTTATCCAATGTTTGGAGAGTTACTATATACCAATCCTATGCTAGGATTAAATACTACTCGTAAAGAGCGTAGTAAAAATATTGCAGCAAATATTTATGCAGAACTAAGCCCAGGTATAAAAGGATTGAAATTTAAAACTACAGTGGCACTAAATTATGTGCCTACACTTTTTCAAACGTATGTGGGTAGAAAAGCCAACAGCGCTATTGGCAATGCACAAATAGTAAATAGTGAAACCAATTATTGGTTGCTTGATAATTTATTGACTTATGAAAAAAGTTTTGATAAACATCGTTTAGATTTTACAGCATTATATAGTGCAGAAGAAACGAGGTATAATAGAGATAGCACTTTTGCTGCAAATTTTATTAATGATGCAATTGAATTTAATAACTTGGGTGCTGCTACCATTACTGCGGCAGGTTCTTTTACCAGCAAGCAAACTCGTTTATCGCAAATGCTACGAGTAAATTATGGTTATGATAGTCGTTATTTATTAACGCTTACCGCTCGCCGTGATGGTGCTTCTGTATTTGGAAGAAACACCAGCAAGTATGCTTGGTTTCCATCTGTTGCACTTGCTTGGAATGCCAGTAAAGAAAAGTTTTTAGAAAAAGCATCTTGGTTAAATAATTTAAAATTGCGTTTTAGTTATGGGTTAGCAGGTAACCAAGGTATTCCGCCTTATGGAAGTATTACCTCATTGGGTACAGCTATTATTCCTTACAATGGACTGAGCACTGTAGGCTTAGTGAGTAATGTATTAGGAAACGATAATTTAACTTGGGAAAGCACTTACGGCAGTAACTT
>JAYTGY010000435.1:0-6116 GCA_043733065.1 Ferruginibacter sp. | reverse complement strand
CAAGAAGCACCACCAAAAAACTATAAAAAGATACTAGTGCTTGGCTTTATTAGAAATGCAGATAGAAATATAGAAGAGAAAATGGAAAATCATTTTGTGGGTGATTTACAAACTTTAGGATACAATGCTGTATCTTCTTTAAAAGAATATGGACCAAAAGTTTTTGATAAAATAGATGAAGCAGAAGGAATAGAAAAACTAAAAGGAAGTGGCTTTGATGCAATAGTTACAATTGTTTTACTAAAAAAAGAACGAGAAAGAAAATATATTCCCCCTACCTATAACAATCGTATATGGAGTTATAGATACGATATATACAATCGAATATATGAACCCGGTTATTATGTTTCAAGTACCAAATATTTTTGGGAAAGTAATTTTTATGATATGACTATTCAAAAATTAATATACTCTGTGCAAACGCAATCATTTAATCCGGATAATGCAGAAAGCTTTGGCCATGAATATGGAAAAATGATTGTAAAAAATATGGTAAAACATGATATATTAAAGCAACAAATAGTTTTAAAAAAAGTAGCAAGTTAATTACAATTTAAAATGAAAATCATGAAAATAAACATGGGAAAAGCAGATAGAACTTTTAGAATGCTATTGAGCATTGTAATTGCATTTGTGGGTTACTATTATAAATCGTGGTGGGGTTTGGTGGCGTTAGTGCCATTAGTAACGGCGTTTACAGGTAATTGCCCGTTGTATAGTTTATTTGGTATAAGCACTTGTAAATTTGATAAAGAAGTAAAGCACTAAAATATTAATTCATCAATTGCTCTAGCTTTTTTTGATTTATAATAACAATACTGCCATCTTTAATTTCAACCAATTTTTCGGATCTAAAATCGCTGAGGGTGCGTATGAGAGATTCTGTGGCTGTACCTGCAATAGTGGCTAGGTTTTCTCTACTGATAGTAATGGCAAATTTTTCTTCTACATTTTCTTGGTATTTTTTTTGCAATAATATTAATGCTTCGGCTACTTTTTTTCGTAGCGAATTATATGCTAAGCCAAGTAATTGATTCTCTTTTTCTGAAATATTTTTTGCTAATAGTTGAATAAATTTTTTTGTTACTTCCACATTACTATTTAACAAATCATCAAAATCATCTTTGGGTATTACAGCAAGTTCTGTTTCTTCCATTGCCTCGGCTGTATCTTTGTAAACAGTACCTTCTAGCATAGATATGTATCCGAAAAAATCGCCATGGCTATACAACTCAGTCACCAACTCTTTTCCATCATCATTAGTTTTATATGCTTTCACTTTTCCTTTTATTACATAATATAATCTATTAGGATGATTGCCTTCTGTATAAATAATTTGTTTCTTTTTATATTTATTTGTATCTCTATCTTCTGCCAAGGATTGTAATCCATTTTTACCAAAAGATGATTGCATTAATATAGTAAGCCCTTCCATATTGGAGGATAAATTTTGTTTTAATAAATCAAGTTTTTTTAATCTACTATCAACAGCATTTAATAATTCCGTGCCGTCAAATGGTTTTGTAATATAATCATCAGCACCAAGCTCCATTCCTTTTCTAAAATCGCTTCTCTCCGTTTTAGCAGTAAGAAAAATAAATGGTGTATTTTTTATATCTTCATTTTTTTGAATAGCATGTAATACACCGTAGCCGTCTAATACTGGCATCATAATATCGCAAATTATTAAATCGGGTTTGTTTTCCATTGCCATTTCTACGCCAATCTTACCATTAGCAGCTGTGAAAACTTTATATTGTGCAAGCGTTAAAATTTCAGCTGTATTTTCTCTTATATCATCATTGTCCTCTATCAATAAAATTTTTTTCATATGCTTTAATTTTTTTTGAAAATTATTTTAAATTCTGTTCCCTTTTCCAACTCACTTTCGTAAGTTACTTCGCCATGCATAAGCTCTGCATACTTTGCTATAATATGAAGCCCAAGCCCAGTGCCTTGTATGTTTCCAGCATTTGCACCTCTAAAAAAACGCTCCATTAAATGTTTTTGATCATCTTTAGTTATACCCATACCATGGTCTTTTACACTTAGTTTAAGTTTGTCTTTATTACTTACAGTTTTAATTTCAATTGCACTATCTAGTGGCGAAAATTTACTTGCATTAGAAACCAAATTCATAATAATATGTTTAAACAAAGATGGATCCATAAATACAATATCATCGCCAATATGTTTATATTCTATTGACTGACCATTTTTTAAATTATTTTTAATTTCGGACGCAATTGAATTAATATGATCTTTTACATTAAATTCAGATAAACGAACTTGTATTTTCCCTTCCTCAATTCTACCAACACTCAAAAAATCATTTAAAATATCAGTAAGCATATTTACAGATGAAACTATTCTTTGCAGATGTTTCTCACGTGTGGGTTGATCGTCTGTAGTAATATATTTTTCTATTAAATAAGAGGAAGAAAGCACCGTACTAAGTGGTGTACGAAATTCATGCGAAGCCATAGATACAAATCTAGATTTTAATTCGCTCAATTCTTTTTCTTTAGCCAATGATATAGATAATTCTTCCTTAGATTTTTCTAGTTGATGCATGGCATCTGTCAATTCTTTTGTACGCTGTTCTATTGCGCCTTCCAAATCATCGTTTAATTTTTCAATGTCTTCTTCTGCTTTTTTTCGGATAGAAATATCACTTACAAATGCAATAACATTTTTTTCTCCATTATTATCATAATTTCCCAAACTTACTTCTACAGGAAATTCAGTGCCGTTTTTTTTTGCAGCATATAAATCCATACCAGCTCCCATTGAGCGACTTTTAGGATTATGTGTATAATCGTATCGATGGTCAATATGCTTATTCTTAAACCTACTAGGAATAAGTGTTTCAATCGGTTTACCAATTAACTCATCTATTTTGTATCCAAAAAGTTTTAATGCAAATGGATTTACTGATTGAATTAGCGCACTACTATTTACCACTACAATACCCATAGAAGCATGGTTGAACAATGCTTCGTACCGATGCGCTTCGTAAACCATATCCTTTTTAAGTTTCTCCATAGGTAAATTTAATACTAAAACTAATATGAAAATTAAAAGAAATTTTTGAATAATCTACTTTGGAGTCTTAATTGAATTTGAATACTGTTCTACAACTTGCAAAAGTTGTTTAGCTGTTACCACACCCGATTGCCTCCATTTAATTTTTCCATTTTTAAATAAAAGAAGTGTAGGCATACTTTGTATTTGATAAGCTGCCGCTGCGTTTGGACTTTTGTCCACATCTATTTTTAAGATAGTAATCCCATCTCCTACTTTACTTTTTAAATCTTCTAAAATTGGTTTCATCATTTTGCATGGTCCGCACCATTCTGCAAAAAAATCTACCAAAGTAGGTGTATCACTTTTTATTATTTCTGAAAACTTTGTTGCCATAATTGTATTATTTTAAAGATCACTTTATATTATTGGTTTATTATTACTATCTATTTTAATTTCTCTTCCCCTATTTCCACATCGCCTTCTCCTTGCTTTTTAGCAGAAAAATCACTATTCATTTTTTGCTCTAATTCCTTTTTATCTTTTTGATTACGAATAATAGTAAATATTACTAAGCCCACCAATAGGGCACCAACAATTATAATTATATACCAGTTCATATTTTTATATTTTAATTTTTAAAAAATAAATTATACCGCTTTAAGCTTTTTACGCTTAACTAATTTTACAACTTCATACCAAATTACACTTATACATCCGATTGCTATACTAATGCCAAGTTTTTTATAATTTAAGTATTCAAAACCAAAAAAATCAGCAAATGGTTTTATGTATAATAACAAAGCAGTAATACTAATAGTAATGCTAATGATAAGCAACACTAAATTATTTTTATACTTCATGGTTGCAAAAATGGAATAATAAAAAGAACGGTTAACCAAAGTTAAAAAAATATTTGCAGCTATTAAAACCGTAAAAACCATTGTACGAGTAAGACCTTCACTATACACCTGCCCCACTGCATATTGATAAGCAATTAGTGTGCCAGCGGTTATCATTAACCCTTGTATAATACTTGTAGATAATTCTTTCCAACTAAAAAAGGTATTGGTAAAAGGGCGAGGAGTTTGTAGCATGGTGTTTTTTTCTATGGGTTCATTTTCGTAAATGATAGAGCAAGTTGGTCCCATAATTAATTCTAAAAAAATAATGTGCACAGGCGAAAATATATTTGGGTATATCCAGCCCAACGCTAATGGAATAAAAACAGTAAGCACAATAGGAATATGAATAGAGATAATATATTGAATGGCTTTTTTAAGATTGGCGTAAATTTTTCTTCCCATTGCAACCGCTTCTACCATTTTTGATAAATCATCATCTGCCAAAATAAGCGATGCTGCTTGCTTAGCAATCTCCGTTCCTTTTTTTCCCATGGCAATACCGATATGTGCTGATTTAAGTGCAGGTCCGTCATTTACACCATCGCCAGTCATGGCTACAATTTCGTTATTGGCTTTTAGAGCATTAATAATTTTTAATTTTGCATCAGGAAACATTCTTGTGAAAATATTTGTATCAGCAACGGTTATTTTTAAATCGGCTTCATTTAGTTTCATTAGCTCATCTCCACTTATGCTTTTTTCAAATCCCTTAAATACAATTTGTTTTGCAATAGCACTTGTAGTAGCTGCATTATCGCCTGTAATTATTTTTACCGTAATACCAGCGGCATAAAAATCTTCTAACACTTTATTTATATTTTTCTTTGGAGGGTCGTAAAAACCAACAATGCCTTTAAACATAAATTTGTATTCTTGTTGGGTAGCAAGAAAATTATTGCCTTCAAAAATAGCTTCACCTACTGCCAATACACGATAACCATCCATTGTTATTGTTTTTATGGCATCTTCAATTTCGTGTTTTTGTTTATCATCTAAATTAGAAATATTTATTAACGCTTCGGGTGCTCCTTTAGCAGCAATGATGCGTTTACCTGCACCGTTTTCAAATATATGTGTCATCATTGGTGGCTTACCGCTTAATGGATATTCGTGAATCATTTTATATTCAGACCGTTCATCTATTTTTATTATGTCTTTGTATGCATTGTGCAACGCCACTTCCATAGGGTCAAATGCAATGGGTTCACTTGCCCACATGGCCAATGATATCAATTCTTTTTCTTCTTCTGTATTTACATTTTCTGCTATAGAAATGTTATTCGTGGCCAGTACAAATATTTTTGCCAGACTCATTTTGTTTTCTGTAATAGTGCCTGTTTTATCAGTACAAATCACAGTGGCGCTACCAAGGGTTTCCACTGTTTTCATTTGCTTTACCACAATGCCGAGCTTCATTAATCGCCATGCTCCTAATGCCATAAATGTTGTAAAAGCCACAGGTATTTCTTCTGGCAAAATACTCATGGCGAGCGTAAGTGCTTTTAATAAACTATCCAGCAATTGCTGTGATTGAAAATAATTTACTGCCCATTCAATTAAAAAAATAATGGCACCTGCTATCACCATTTTTTTTACAAAATTATTTATCTGTAACTCGAGCGGTGTTTTTTCTTCTTGTATTTCTTCTAAGCTTTTTCCTATTTTTCCCAAACGAGTTTCGTTGCCAATGGCGGTAATGGTAGCTATGGCTAAACCACCTGCCACACTTGTTCCTAAAAAAATAAAATTGTCTGTTGTATTTTTATCTTTGCTAACTGCAAAAGATTCTCCCGTGAGTATAGATTCGTTTACCGAAAAATCGTTGGAGTGTACTATTTGTCCATCAGCAGCTATGGATGTGCCTTCTTCCACCATCAAGCTATCGCCTACAACAAGTTCTTCACTTTTTATTTCTACCAGCACTCCGTTTCTAATTACTTTGCAATGTGGCTGGGTAAATTTTTTGAGTTTCTCTAAAGCATTTCTACTTCTATTATCTTGGTATAAAGAAATAGCCGATACTAAAATAATAGCTGACAACATAAAAATACCATCGCCACTATCTCCACTAATAAAATAAATAGAAGATGCTACCAACAATAAAATAAGCATCGGCTCTTTTGCTAAATTTTTCAGTACATCTAAAAATCTATTATCCTTTTTGTATTGCAGTTTATTATGCCCATA
>JAYTGY010000434.1:0-4932 GCA_043733065.1 Ferruginibacter sp. | reverse complement strand
ATTCCCAAAGTATTTATCTAATTGGTATGGAAGTAGAGTGGGAGGGCGGTTTAAACTCTCGTGGGTTTACTTTTGCAAACCCCAATGCAAGTAGCACTTGTGGGTGCGGTACTAGTTTTGCAGTATAATCTTTTTAAATAATTTTATAAATAAAGTAGAAACATACTTTATACTTTATTTTCTTCTTCTAACTTTCTTTCTTTCTTTGTTAGGTCGTATTGTAATATCCGGAAAAAGTATTTTACTTTCTTTATTTGTTGTATTCATCAAAGTATCGTTCAACATTCCTTTTCCTTTCTTCATCTTTTTTGGATTAACAGAAAATTTTTCAGGAATATTTTCGGGTACTATATTTTCGGCATCTTCTGTTTCTACATTAAAATAATCGCCAAAAATGTTTACCAATATTTTTGCAGAGTAAACCGAGCGTGCAAATCTATTGCTCAATACGATAATAGTAGCATCTTCTTTTATAAGTCGTATAAAAGTTGCATTGTTGCCATGCCACCAGCCATTGTGAAAAATTATTTTCTTGCCATCATCATAAATATTCATTCGCCACCCAAGGCCATAATTCTTTACGCCAGGTTTTTCATTGCTATAAGGCGTGTATGCGGCTGCCAATGTTTGGGGAGATAAAAATACAGAGTCAGCTAAAACTCTATCCCATTTTAATAAATCTTGTGGAGTGCTGTAAATATTTTTATCGCCATAAATATCATCCAAGCAAGTATTATAAATGCGTCGACCTTTCCAATCAAAACTTTTGGAGAGTTTATTCGTATCTAATTTATAATTTACAAAAGTATTTTTCATACCTGCGGCATCAAAAATATTTTCTTTCATAAATTGCGAATAAGGCATGCCACTTACTTGCTCTATAATAAGCGCTAGCAATGCATAGTTGGTATTGCAATAGGCAAATTTAGTATCGGCAGGTACTAGATCTGTCAACACTGCTTTTTTATTTATGAGCAAGTTTAAAATATTTTTATTTTGCAGCATCGAATCTTCTGACCAACCAACTTGTTCTAAAAAATGTAAATAATTTGGTAATCCACTTCTATGGTTCAACAATGTTTTTATGGTAACGCCATAATAATTAAACTCAGGAAAATATTTTGTAAGTGTATCATTTACGCTCAACTTACCTTGTTCTTGCAATTTTAAAATAGCCATTGCTGTAAATGTTTTTGAAACAGATGCAATGTGCAGCGGCGTTGTTGCATTTATAGAATCAAGTCCATCAAGATTTATAGAACCTCTGTATTTTTCAAAAACAATATTGCCGCCTTTTGCTACAATAATACCACCGTTAAAGCCAGATGGTAATAAAGTAGTATCATAAAACATTTTACAAGCACGATATATTCTATCATACTCATTTTTATCCAGAGCTTTTGGCTCATTAATTTTGTAAGTAATTTGTGGATTTGGCGGCTTAGCATCCGTTTTGCTGTGCTCATTTAATGTACAGCTCACAAGCAGTATCATTACATAACATACATATGCGAAGCTTTTCAAATTGAATTTTATCATTTTTTAAGGACAAATTTTAGAAATACAAGCATTACATCTTTATAAAAACGTTTCTTAAAGATATATTTGTGCAAAATAAGCAAATAACAATGGCAGATAAAAAAATAACTAGTTATCCCAAAGAAAAAATCAATATTCTTTTCTTAGAAAACATAAGCGATGCAGCCATAGCACAGTTTACAAACGGCGGATATGCATCTGTAAAAAAACTGACCGGCGCCATTAGCGAAGCCGATTTAATAAAAGAAATAAAAAATGTACACTTACTCGGCATAAGAAGTAAGACACAAATTACAAAGGCTGTATTGCAGGCTGCTACTAAGTTGCAGGCAATTGGTTGTTTTTGTATTGGCGTAAACCAAGTAGATATTGATGCAGCTACCGAAAATGGTGTAGCCGTTTTTAATGCACCATATAGCAATACTAGGAGCGTGGCCGAGTTGGTAATTGGCGCCTCTATAATGCTTATCAGAAAAATTGTAGATAAAAACAAAGCCGCACACGAGGGTAAATGGATGAAAGACGCCACAGGAAGCCATGAGCTGCGAGGCAAAACCCTTGGTATCATTGGCTATGGCAATATTGGAAGCCAAGTAAGTGTGTTGGCAGAAGGCTTGGGTATGAAAGTTATTTTTTATGATGCGGAAACAAAATTGCCGCTTGGCAATGCATCTGATAGCAAAACATTGAAAGAGTTGTTGCAAAAAGCAGATATCGTTACGCTTCATGTGCCGGAGATTGCTACTACACAAAATATTATTAATAAAACTACACTTGCACAATGCAAAAAGGGAGCAATCATTATAAACTATGCAAGAGGTACGGTTGTTGATTTAGTAGCACTACGCAAAGCAATTATAAGTGGGCAAATTGGTGGCGCAGCGGTAGATGTTTTTCCTGTAGAGCCAGAAAAAAACGGCGATGTTTTTGATTCGCCATTGCAAGATTTACCAAATGTAATTCTTACGCCGCACATTGGTGGTAGCACACAAGAAGCACAAAATAATATTGGATTAGATGTAAGTACCAAATTGTTTAACTATCTCGAAAAGGGCATCAGCACAGGCTCTCACAGCATACCTGCGCTGGCATTGCCACCACAAGAAGGCGCACACCGCATATTGCATATACACAACAATGTACCAGGTGTGTTAAGCGAAATAAATACGCTCCTTAGCAAAAATAAAATAAATATACTTGGGCAATATTTAAAAACAAACGAAGCAATCGGTTACGTAGTGCTAGATGTGGACAAAAGCCTTAGTAAAAATGCCATAGATTTGTTGAGAGGAGTGAAGGGGACGAGGAAGGTGAGGATGTTGTATTGATTTTTTTTGTTGGTCGGCTGAAAAACCTTGATTTGGCTTCGGTGGCGACGCTCCGTTCGAATTCGGTTTTTCAATTTGGCTTTTATTATGAAGTAGATTGTGCAGTAGATTATGTAATAAATTACGTAACTTTAAATAATGAAAATGACAAAACCCATATTAGCCAAAAGAATTTTTTGGGATGTTGATTTTGAAAAAATTGATTACAGTAAAAAATATAAATTTGTCATAGAAAGAACCTTTGAAAGAGGGGATATTGAGGATATTAGGCAAGTAAGAAGGTTCTATGGAGACGATAAAGTTATAGAAGCACTTACATCAGCAGTTTATTTAATGGATGAAACAATTGATTTTTGCTCAGGTATTTTTGAAATTCCAAAAGAAAAATTTAGATGCTATTTATTGAAACAGTCAAACCTCACACCTTCGCTCTACTAAAGGAATTAATGCTTATACCAGAATTAAAAGATTTTAATTTAGTTGGCGGTACTGCATTGTCTTTAAGATTGGGGCATAGAATTTCTGTGGATTTGGATTTGTTTTCTCATTCACAATTCGATAATGAAAAAATTATCGAATGTCTTCAATTTAATTTTGCTAGTAGATTTTTACTAACCTCATCTTTAAGCAATAAGTTAGGTGTTTTTTCATTCATTGATGATGTTAAAATTGATGTTTGCAGACATAATGGAGAACTAATTGATGAAATTTATGAAGAAGATGGAGTGCGAATGTGGGGCTTAAAAGATATTGCTGCCTCAAAAGTAAATGCAATTTCAAGAAGAGCAACTAAAAAAGATTTTTGGGATATAAATGAGTTACTCGATGTTTTTACAGTTGAAGAAATAGCAAGTTTTTTTAGGAAAAAGTATAATCCAATGTTAGCAATAGGTGTTGCACACATGATTACACACTTTAAAGATGCGAATGAATCCGAAACTCCAAAATGTTTAAAAAAGAAAACTTGGCAAAAAGTACAAAAAGAAATTTTTAAAAAAATAAATAATAATTCAAAATAACAAACCATGCAATACGGCTCATTCTATTACCCAACACCCACAAACGAACCTGTACTTTCTTATGCAAAAGGTTCTAAAGAAAAGCTTGCACTAAAAGCAGCTATAAAAGAATTAAAAGCAACCAAAGTAGATGTGCCGATGTACATTGGTGCAGATGAAGTGCGTACAGGCAACAAAATGGATATTCGCCCACCACATGAGCATAAGCATTTGCTTGGGCAGTTTCATGTAGGCGATGCAAGCCATGTAAAAAAAGCCATCAATGCAGCACTAAAAGCAAAAGATAAGTGGGCAAATATGAGCTGGGAAAATCGTGCAAATATTTTCTTAAAAGCGGCCGATTTATTGGCAACAAAATATCGCCCATACATCAATGCCACCACCATGCTTGGGCAAAGCAAAAACGCCATGCAAGCTGAAATTGATGCCTCCTGTGAGTTGATAGATTTTCTTCGTTTCAATGTCCATTTCTTAAGCGAAATTTATACACAACAACCCATCAGCAGTCCTGGTATTTATAACCGTTTGGAGTATCGCCCGCTAGAAGGGTTTGTGTTTGCATTAACGCCATTTAATTTTACGGCTATTGGCGGCAACTTACCTACGAGTGCAGCTATGTGTGGTAATGTTGTGGTTTGGAAGTGTGCGAACACACAAGTGTACAGTGCACAAATGTTCATGAAAATTTTAAAAGAAGCTGGTTTGCCAGATGGAGTTATCAATCTGGTTTTTATTGATGGACCAACCATTGGGGAAGTAATTTTTAATCATCCTGAGTTTGCAGGATTACATTTTACAGGAAGCACAGGTGTGTTTAATAAAATGTGGGAAACCATTGGAAAGAATACACCAATATACAAATCTTACCCACGCATTGTAGGCGAAACTGGAGGTAAAGATTTTGTAATAGCACACAAGAGTGCCAATGTAGATGCCGTGGTAACGGCACTTGCAAGAGGTGCATTTGAATACCAAGGGCAAAAATGTAGTGCTGCAAGCCGTGCATACATACCAAGCAATATGGCTGCCGAAGTAAAAAAGAAATT
>JAYTGY010000433.1:0-2160 GCA_043733065.1 Ferruginibacter sp. | reverse complement strand
TTTATCTTCTATTGTTATCCCAAGCCTACGAGCTATGCTACTTCTTACTTCATTTTCTTTCAATTGTTCTCCTTCTATATCGCTTGTTTTTATTACATCTATCGTAAGGTTTTTTAGTACCGCAACTTCCTGCCCTGTAAAACCAAAACCTTCCATACGCCCCATTATTCGCCCTTGCAAATTGCGTACTTCGCTTAGCTTTTCCAATATGGCTTCTTGCTTCCAATAAAAGTTTGGCCAATCTGCTTTTTGATGTATGTATATTTGTATTGTCCGCATAATATGCGGTAAATATAGGAATTATTTACCGTATTTGGTATTATTCACCGCAAATTGTGCGGTAAATAATACAATTATTCGCCGCAAATGAGGATTTTTAATGATTATGCCATACTCAATTCCCGCTTTGATTTTGTAGTATTTGATTTAGTAGGAATATTATTTTGAACAATATCAAGTTTATACGGTCTATTAAATGCCTCTTGTGATACTTTAAATTTGTCTGCAAGCTTGCGAATTACTTCTTTGGATAATCCCTTCTTATAATTAATCATATCCGAAACCAAGCCTTCACTCACATGTAAAAAATTGGCTAATTCCACAGATTTCATTTTGTGTTCTTTCATTAATGAACGTAATAATTCTATTGGGTCGCCTAATTCAAAACTATTGTTTGCTTCATCATATTTTTCTATAAGCAGTGTAAGCAATTCTATTTCATCTGTAATAGATTTTGTTTTCTTCTTTTCATCATTTAATAACTCTAAACTAGTGCAATATTTATTATATTGTTTATCGTTTTTTATGATGGTATATTGTAGTGTTTGCATGGTAAAAATATAAAAATAATTTTACAATTTACTAAAAGTTCACAAAAAGTGAACATTCCGATATAATGCATTAAACCTTAGTAGAAAAAAATTATACATAGAGAACAAACCTTATTACATTATTATACCTAATTTAGTTTGCAACAAATAAGGTAATAAGGTTGGCTTTTAAAACTGCATTGCTTTCTACTAAGGTTTAAAGCTTGCAAAAATTATAATTTTAAATACTTCTCAAAATTTCTTTCATAATTCCTCAAATCCTTTTCTCCAAACACCACCAAATAAACTTTTTCTATCAATACATTTTTTGCTAAAAAAGTATTGATTGTTTGCAAAGCAATCATACAAGCTTTATCAAAAGGAAAACGATATGCACCTGTGCTTATACATGGGAAAGCAATTGTTTTTACATTATTATCTAGTGCCAATTGTAAACTATTTTCGTAGCAACTTACCAATAGGTTTTCTTCATTTTCCGTACCATTATTCCATACTGGACCTACAGCATGTATTACAAATTTTGCAGGCAGGTTAAATGCAGGTGTTATTTTAGCAAAGCCTGTTTCGCAACCACGCAGTGTAGCACAATATGCACGCAACTCCGCACCTGCGGCTCTGTGTATAGCACCATCTACACCACCGCCTCCCGTGAGGGAATTATTGGCTGCGTTTACAATAGCATCTACTTGTAAGGTTGTAATGTCGGTATTTATTATTTGGATTTTCATTTATTGAAATTCACATTTTGAAAAAACAAATTCAACTTCTTTACCTTCTTTTTTTAATTGCGCATCCAAACTAAGCCAAGAAGCAGAACTTTTTATTTTTGGTCCTAATACAACTTTAGTTAAATGTTCTTTTAAAATTCTATTTGCTTTTGTATACAATTTTTTTGGATATACATCTTTATCAATAAAAACATCAGGACTATCAGGAGAAAGAACTTGAATAACTCTATATTCATTTTCAAAGCTATATTCAGAGGATTTAAACAAATAGCTAATCTCAGAAATTATTCTATTGATAACTTTTGCAATACATTTTTGTGAGATATTATCTTTTAATGTTTCATAAATACTAAATATTTGCTCAATAATATTTTTAGCTTCATTAATATATTCTAAAATTGTATTATTATCATCATTTACTATTTTGCATTCATCTGATGAATAGTAAAACACTTTATGAAGACATTGACTTACTTCTTTATTGTTAATATTGTTCCCAACAGTAGCATAACTTTTATAAGTATCAAATTCATTATCAAAAAAATCATTTTTTATTGTTAATGAACAACCTTTCGCTTCTTCCCCATTTTCTTTTCCATAGG
>JAYTGY010000432.1:0-3194 GCA_043733065.1 Ferruginibacter sp. | reverse complement strand
CACAACATGGTGCATCGTATGATGAATAAAGGGTATTACGTAAACCTTGGTATTTTTCCAGCAGTACCAATGAAGAATACAGGCATTCGTTTTACGATTACCAAGTTGCATACTTATGCACAAATAGAAAATATGATTACCAGCATTGCAACCGAATTGCCAATAGCTATGGAAGAAGAAGGGCTTACGCTAAAAGATATTTACAAAGCATTTAAATTACAAATGCCCGAAGATCAAAAATTGGATGCAGCGGTTTCTAATGTTATTACCCAAAGTTTATCATTAAAACTAAATCATTTTTCATCAATAAGCAAAGTAAATAAATTTGAGTGGGATAATATTTTTGCAGGAAAAGGAACGTTTGATTGGGATGGGCTTCAATTATTAGAAAAATCTTTTTCAGAAAACGAATTGAAAGAAAACAATTGGAACTTTGATTATGTAATTATAAAAGACAATAACGATAAGCCAGTTGTAGCCACATTTTTAACCACGGCTTTGTGGAAAGACGATATGCAATCTCCAGCTTCAATCTCCGCAAAGGTAGAAGAACAAAGGCTTATAGACCCTTATTACCTTACTTCAACGGTAATATCTACTGGCTCTTTGCTTACAGAAGGCGAGCATGTGTATATAGATAAATCGTCTCCGTATTGGAAAGAAGCCATGAAATTATTGTTTGAAAAAATGTATCTTTTGCAAGAAGATAATAAAGCCAATAATATTGTTTTAAGAGATTTTAGTAATATTGATTTGGAGCTTGATACTTTTTTGGTGGACAACGGATTCTTTAAAATTGCCATGCCAGATAATAATATGGTGCTTGATATGAATTGGGAAACCAAAGAAGAATTTTATAATGCCTTATCGCAAAGATCGAGACAACATTTTAGAGAAGACATAAGAAAGCACGAAGATAAATTTGAAGTAAATATTGAAAAGGATTATTCTCTAGCAAATGTAGATTATTGGTATAGTTTATATGAAAATGTAAAAAATAATAGTTTAGATTTAAATACATTTATACTTCCTAAAAAAGCTTTTGAACAAATGCTTACTAGCAATAAATGGGAAGTAATAAGCTTATCTTTAAAAAAACAATTTGATTTTATTGGAATTGAAAAACCAATAGCTGTAGTATTTTGTCATAAGACAAATGATACTTATATGCCTGTAATTATGGGGTTAGATTATCGATATCAAAAAGAATATAAAATATACAGGCAAATGTTATTTCAATTAGTTTTGCGTGGCAAAGTTCTGGGGTGTAAACATGTGAATTTAGGTTTTTCGGCTAACACAGAAAAGAAAAAAGTAAGCGCTTTGCTTGTACCAACATTTGGATATATGCAAGCAAAAGACAGTTACAATTTTCAAGTGTTGGCTAATATGGAAATGAATAAAAATTATTAGTACAAATAATTTACGTAAAAGAATAACACTATAATCACTAATAGCTATTTACCCATCACCCTATGATTATTAAAAAGCTAATAGATGCATTTATCAAAAGGAGAGTACACACAATTTAGCCTAAAGGGCAGACTAAATTTATTGAATGAATTTGGTACATTATTAACACAAAAAAAGTTAGATGAAACAGAAATAAAAATATATTACATTTATGATTTTTACGTAGAAGTTTTTTTTATAGAAAAGCTTGTTGCTAAAGTAGAGCCTGTTATTTTTAAGAGTCTGCTGAAGTATTATATGTAAATTATTTTTTAATATTATTTCTGTTTTTCTATGGGTGCATTTAAAAATGTCGCAAGGGTTGTCAACCTTAATTGGTAATTCTAAAATAAATGTACGAAATAAAGGTTGACAACCCTATTTGCAAACTGCGACATTTATAAATGCCCCCTTTTCTCTTGCTTTAAAATAATTTTTTAAAAATTTAATTATATTTTATGAACGCCACTTCTCAAATAGTTAGCATTGCCATTGTAGATGATAGCGATCCTTATCGTGAAGCTTTATCGTATTATTTTTCTCAGTTAGACGATATTGAAATATTGTTTGAAGCTACAGATGGTTTAGAGCTAATAGAAAATTTAAAAACAAAACAGCCGCAAGTTATTTTGTTGGATATGGATATGCCTAATATGAATGGGCTAGAAACGTTGAATGAACTTAGAGATAAGTATCCGTATATAAAATTTATTATTCTTACGATGTATAATGAAAAATCTGTAATATGGTCTTTTTTGGCAAATGGTGCAAATTCATATTTAAACAAATCTGCCGATGCCGAAGAAATATATACAGCAATAATGAAATGCTGCGAAACAGATTTTTATATGAATGATTGGATAAACGATGCATTGATAAACAGAGTAAAAAGAGCTGTTTAATCAACAATTTTTTTTGTATATGGAAGCGAAATGGTAACAGTAGTTCCAATATGCTCACCACTTTTTATGTCAAAATTGCCATGTATATATTGAAGTAATTCTTTTATCAAACCCCAGCCAAGTCCATTGCCCCTCATGTTTTCAGTGTCTGCTTGAGGTGCAATTTGTACACCTTGCTTTATATTTTTTATATCTTCTAGTACCATTCCTTTTCCAGTGTCAGATATATTTAGGTGTATAAAAAAATTTTCTATGGAAATATTTACTTCCACTTCGCCCTCTGGTGTAAATTTTATGGCATTGTTTAATAAGTTTTGAATGATAACACCAAAAGCCATTTTATCTGTATTAATAAATATATCTGTAGGTATATTGTTTATCAAAAAAATATTTTTACTTGCTGCAATAAATCGAAAAAATTCCATTTTATCAGATACAAGACGATGAAGATTCTCTGATTTGAAGTTTGGCTTGTAATTTCCTTTTTGAAATTCTATCCATTGTAAAATATTTGATATCAACAATAGCATTCTAATACTAGTATTGTTTATATCTTCTAGGGCATCTGTTATTTCTTCTTTGTTTAAGGTTTCTTTTTTTGTTAAAACTGCTTTGCCCACCATAGTGCTAAATCTCAATGGGGAGTGCACATCATGAGATAAAATATACAGTAATTTATCTCTTAAGTCGTTGTTTTCTTTAAGGCTTTCTGCATGTATAGTTAAAGCTGTAATTTTGTTTTTTAGCGCTTGGTTTTCTGCTTTTAGCTTTAAATTTTCCCCCATGTTATTTTTTATATTAAATAATTTATAGAAATAGTTTTAAAAATTTATTTAAAAT
>JAYTGY010000431.1:0-6048 GCA_043733065.1 Ferruginibacter sp. | reverse complement strand
TATTTCCAAATTTGTTTCTTCTACTGGCAACCCTCTTAATAAAACAATAGTAAGTTGTACATTTTGCATTTGCTCAATCAATATATTCTCAAAAATAGTACGCTGAGGTTCTGGTCCAGATAGCAAAACAAGCAAATCATATTTTTTTTCTACTTCATATTTTTTAAATCTTGATTGTACGCCAATATATTTTAATGGAACTTTTGGTATTTGTTTTGGGTGCGATAAATCTCCTGCAAGATTCTTATTTCCCTCATCATCTATTACCCAGCATTCATTAAATCGATTGATATAGTTGTAATTTATTTTTTGTACAATTTTTTCTGTAAAACTATTGCCAGTTTTTATTTGCAATTGGTGTGTAATAAAAATACAACGAGCATTTTTATTATACAAACCAAAACGATTATCAGAAATTACAACATCAATTTTATAGAAGGCAATTGTTTTTTTCAACCAATTTTTTTCTCTTTTTATGGCCGCAATTATTTTAGGAATTTGAGTTATTATTTTCCATAAAAAAGTACTCCCTTTTTTGTTGTAAGAAACGTTATATCCTTGTAATGGTATAATTTTTATAGTTGGAAACTCTTTTTGCAACAATGCAGCACTTGCTTTTTCCGCACCCACATAAACCTCAAAACCCTTTCCCAATAAAGCTGTAATAATAGGAACACAACGAGTTGCATGCCCGAGGCCCCAATCTAATGGTGCTACAAGCACTTTTTTTTGCACATTTATTTTGTTAATATTTCTATTATTTTCTACCACACGGTAAACTATTTTGTTGTAAATAACGTTATTTTGTATATTAGATTATTGAAACGCCTATAAAAATAGGTTCTAATCAACAAACAAGCAGCACTAATAATGAAAAAACTATTAAAAATAACCTCTATTGCCCTAATTGCTATTGCATTGGTTGCTACAGGGTGTTCTTCTAGCAAAAAAAGCACATGTGGTTGTACAGGCATGGTAGGGTATAAATAAAAAATCGTATGACTTCTAACAGAGATCTTCTTGTAATGTTTCGCCAGCGTTTAATGACGCAGCAAGATATAGATAGGGAGGTTATGCAATTAAACGAACTACTTTTTACAACAGAGCGTTTAGATAATTTTGTAAGTGCTCACGAAGTGCTCGATCTTAACCGGTATAAAATTATTAACAACTCCGTAGCCATAAAAAAAATGATTCGCCAAAATAAATTGAGCAAACCATTTGTATTTTTTAGCAATAAAAATTAATTATCCTTCTACTTTTTGTAGCGCTGATTTTAATTTCCCCAACATTTCATTTATCTCTTCTTTCTTTACACAGCCTACACTTATTCTGTACCAGTTGCTATCATCTTTTGCACCAAAACAATTAAAAGGAACCATTGCTAATTTTGCTTCCTCCAAAATATAAGCGGTTACATCAGCTTGTGTTTGTAAAAGTTTCCCCGAAACTTTTTTACCTACTAAATTTATTTGTACCGTAAGATAAATTGCGGCTTGTGGCACAATAGCATCTACAGAAAACCCATCATTTTTCAATGCAATAAAACCTTCATAAATATGTTGCAATCTATACTCCACTTCGCTTTTAAAATGTACAAAATATTCGCTAACGGCCGCTTCTTGTACTAGAAATTTAGCCACCGCTTTTTGCTCTGCCATTGGCGCCCATGCACCTACATGGCTATTAATGGCTTTCATTTTTGCAATAACTTCAGCTGGGCCCATGCTCCAACCCACACGTACGCCAGTAGCAGCAAATGCTTTGCTTATACCATCTACAAAAATGGTATATTTTTTCATTTCGGGGCGAAGTGTTATTGGATTGTAATGCACGGTATCGCCAAACGTAAGTGTCCAATACATTTGATCATACATTAAATATAATTTTTTTTCTCCCTCTGCACGGCTAGCATTTTCTTCTAACACCAAATCGCAAATTTCTTCTAAATCTTCCTTTGTAAATACTGTACCCGTTGGGTTTAATGGAGAGCATAAAGCCAGCAACGACGCACCTTTTACATGCTGGCGAATTTGATCGGCTGTAGGCATAAAATTATTTTCTTTTGTTGCCTCTATCATTATATGCACACCTTCGGTAAAATGTGTATAGTGATTATTGTTCCAGCTTGGTACTGGGTAAATAACTTTATCGCCTTTATCAACAATGGCTCTATATACTGCATAAATAAGTGGACGACCACCAGCGCCAATTAATATTTCATTGGCTGCAAAATCTAACCCTTCATTATTTTTTAAAAAACCTGCAACCGCTTTTCTTAAATCTGCTTCGCCATCTGCTATTGGATATGTTGTAAATCCATTTTCGTAAGCAGTTTTTATTTCTTGCAACAACAAAGATGGAATAGGAAATTGACTTGAATCAAAATCGCCAATCGTATAATTATAAATATGCTCACCCTTGCTTATTTTATCTTTAATAATACCACCAAGTTTTACAATTTCAGAACCAATTAGCGTTTCGGCAAGTGTGCTTAATTTTATATTTTCCATCCATATTTGTTTTAAAAATGCGTAAAAGAAGAACGATTGTTGTAAATGTAGCCGATAATAGCATTATTTCAAAGTGAAGTTAAGAATATTACTCATATATTTTTATTGTTCATATGTTTTATTTATATTTTAAAATGCATCTCCATCAATTAAGAAAAAAAGCTTTTTTACCTTATCTTTACCCGAAACGAAAATTTGTACGGCTTATGTTTAATTTAATTCTCTTTGGCCCCCCAGGCAGTGGAAAAGGAACGCAGAGCGAAAAAATCATTGAAAAATACGGACTTGTGCATTTAAGTACAGGCGATTTGTTGCGTTCACAAATAGCACAACAAACACCATTGGGCTTGGAAGCAAAAAAAATTATGGACAAAGGCCATTTAGTACCGGATGAAGTTGTGGTGGGTATGATAAGCTCCGCAATTGATGCTAATCCTGGAGCAAAAGGTTTTTTGTTTGATGGGTTTCCACGCACAGATGCACAAGCCGAGGCTTTAGATAAACTGCTTGATCTTAAGCAAGCACCTATATCTGTAATGCTTGCATTAGATGTAAGTGAGGAAGAGTTGGTAAAAAGATTAATAAAAAGAGGAGAAACCAGTGGCCGTAGCGATGATGTAAATGAAGAAATTATTGCAGCACGTGTGTTGGAATATAAAACCAAAACAGAAGCCGTAGCCGATTATTACCGACAAACAGATAAAGTGGTAATGGTACCTGGCGAAGGAAGCATTGATGACATTTTTGAAAGATTGAGCAAAGAAATAGAAAGCAGACTTTAGGTCTGCTTTTTTAATGGGATTATCTTTTAGTTGTACGCCAAACAACTAAAAATCTATCATAAATTTGACTATGCAAAAACTCGGAAACTACATAACAGGAAAATGGATACAAGGTGATGGAGATGGTACAGAATTATTTAACGCCGTAAATGGACACAGCATTGCGTATGCTACTTCTCAAGGGTTAGATTTTGAAAGCATTTTAAAATATGCAAGAGAAGTGGGTAACCCTGCTTTGCGCAAAATGACTTTTCAAGAAAGAGGACGAATGCTGCGTGCGCTTGCATTACACTTACTAAAACACAAAGAAACGTTTTATGCAATAAGTTATCAAAGTGGCGCTACAAGGGTGGATAGTTGGATAGATATTGAAGGTGGTATTGGAAATTTATTTAGCAATGCTACGCTTCGCAGAAAATTACCAAACGAAACTTTTTGCTTAGATGGTGATGCCATAAACCTCGGTAAAGAAAATACATTTATGGGGCATCATATTTTGGTACCCAAAGAAGGTGTAGCGGTTCATATTAATGCATATAATTTTCCTGTATGGGGAATGTTAGAAAAAATTGCTTGCAATTTACTCGCAGGAATGCCCGCTGTTGTAAAGCCCGCCACCGTTACTTCTTATTTAACAGAGGCTGTTGTTAGAGAAATTATTGCATCGGGTATTTTGCCAGAAGGCGCACTACAACTTATTTGTGGCAGTGCAGGCAATATACTCAATTTTGTTACGAGTCAAGATGTGGTTACGTTTACAGGTTCTGCAAGTACAGGCGTAAAATTAAAAAGCCATCCAACCATTTTAAGTGAAAGTGTACCGTTTAATATGGAAGCCGATTCTTTAAACTGTATTGTACTTGGTAATGATGTAGAACCAACCATGCCAGAGTGGGATATTTTTATAAAAGAAATACGCAAAGAAATGACAGTGAAAGCTGGGCAAAAATGTACTGGCATTCGCCGCATATTTGTACCAGAAAATAAAATGGAAGATGTACAAAAATCCATTGCAAAAGAATTGGATAAAACAACTATTGGAAATCCGCTAAACGAAAAAGTACGCATGGGTGCACTTGCGGGGCAAGAGCAACGCAATGATGTGCGCAGCCAAGTACAAAAAATATTAGCATCCTCACAAATTATTTATGGCTCATTGGATAGTGTTTCGTTGATAGATGCAGATGAAAAAGTAGGAGCATTTTTAAGCCCACTGTTAATGTTAAACACAAATCCGTTTAATAGTTTTGAACCACATAATATTGAAGCATTTGGGCCCGTAAGTACCATTATGCCTTACAAAGATATTTATGATGCTATAGCATTAAGCAAAATGGGTAAGGGTAGTTTGTGTTCATCTATTGTAACGGCAGATGCAAGTATTGCAAAGCAATATGTAGTTGGTGCAGCCACACAGCATGGCAGAATATTGGTGCTTAATGCCGCTTGTTCAAAAGAGAGTACTGGGCATGGTAGTCCACTGCCAAGCCTTGTGCATGGCGGCCCAGGGCGTGCAGGTGGCGGCGAAGAGATGGGCGGCTTGCGTGGTGTAAAACATTATATGCAACGTACAGCTATACAAGGTTCACCAGATATGATTACAGCTATTACCAATGTTTACCAAACTCACGCAACAGGAAATATTGATGACAAGCATCCTTTTAAAAAATATTTTGAAGAAATAAAAATAGGCGACCAACTCATTAGCAAAAAAAGATTGATAACGCCAGAAGATATTGATGTATTTGCAACCCTTAGTGGCGATCATTTTTATGCGCACAAAAGAGAAACCGATTTTACAGGCACCATGTTTACAGAGCAAGTGGCGCATGGTTATTTTATAATGAGTGCCGCTGCGGGTTTGTTTGTAGATAGTTTTGAAAAAAATCCTGTACTACTCAATTATGGTATAGATGAATTGCGTTTTACCAAACCTGTGTATGCTGGTAATAGTATTTACATTCGTTTTAGTTGCAAAGAAAAAATACCGCAAGAGTTAAAAGATGTAAACCCAGATGTAGCTTTTGTACATGGGCAAGATATACCAAAGGGAATCGTAAAATGGTTGGTAGAAATTTTTGATGATGCAGATGAGGCGGTGGGCGTGGGAACGATTTTGACGATGGTAGAAGCCTCCCCAAACCCCTCCGAAAGAGGGGCTTAAAAGCAGAATACAAATTGAAATTTTATAAAAATATTTTTAAAGAGAAATTTATAATCACAACTTTAAGACAGGCGAACAATTAAAAAATATACATTATGATAGAAGTAACCCAAGAAGCATACGTAACCTCCGAAACCCACGCAGGTATTACAACCATAGAATTTAGCCATCCGCAAAGCAACTCTATGCCAGCAAAGCAATTGGAAAAATTGGCTAACGAAATACATTTTGCAGGTACGCACGACGAAACAAAAGTGATTGTATTAAAAAGTGCTGGCGAAAAAACATTTTGTGCTGGCGCATCTTTTGATGAGCTTACACAAATACAAAATGAAAAAGAAGGCGAACAATTTTTTAGTGGTTTTGCCAATGTAATAAACAACATGCGTCGTTGCCCAAAATTTATCATTGCTCGCATACAGGGTAAGTGTGTGGGCGGTGGTGTTGGCATAGCAGCTGCGGCAGATTATGCAATTGCTGTAACAGCTGCAGATGTAAAACTAAGTGAATTAGCTGTAGGCATTGGTCCATTTGTAGTAGGACCAGCCGTAGAAAGAAAAATCGGTACTGCTGCATTTAGTGCATTGGC
>JAYTGY010000430.1:0-2048 GCA_043733065.1 Ferruginibacter sp. | reverse complement strand
GAAGTATTGTTGACCAAAGAACCAATGCCGAAAGGCGCAGGGATAGGAGCGGCACCGAATCCAGTGTTAGCAAACAAGGCGAGGTACGAGCCGTAGTTTTGCGTTACACGATAGAAGGTATAGCGGATAGGCCCCAGCAACAAGTGCGAAGCAGGCGCTACTACTGCCGTAAAATGGTATTTGCTCACCGCCCCAAATAATTAAAAACATAATGATAACCTTTCATTAAACTTTTATGGATTGTTTTACGTACCTGCTTGCACAAAACAGCCCGAAACCGTACATTTGCAACAAATTATTACATTATGAAAAAAGTATTTCTTTTATTGATTGTATTGTTAGCTGGTTTTGCTGCATATTGGTTTGGGTTTAAAAAAACAGAACAAGCACCAGATGCGCCGGCACCAAAACCTATTGAAGTAAAAAATAATTCGAGCAAAGTAAATATGAGTGTGGATAGTATTATTAGCGGATATTTAAGTATAAAAAATGCATTTGTAGAATCGGATACGGTGGCAGTAAAATCGGCTACAAAAAATTTAATTGCGGTGTTGGATCATTTTCCATTTAAAGAATTAGAAAAAGATACAACGGCTGTGGCTGCTACAGTGCAAATGACTATTGATGGCATAAAAGCAAATGCTTCATCGCTTTTATCTCAAACAGATATTACAGAAATGAGGCACGACTTTAATATGGTATTTGAAACCATGTATCCATCGCTTTTTACTGCCATAAACTATAAAGGGCAAAAATTATTTGTAGAAAAATGCCCGATGGCTTTTGGGGCAGATATGCCTGCAAGTTGGATAAGCAATACTTCAGAAATTGTAAATCCTTACTTAGGAAAAGATCATCCAAAATATCATGCAACCATGCTGAATTGTGGTGAGGTGGTAGATTCGGTGATGGCAAAATGATTGTAGTGGATTAACTAAGATTACTTATAATTATTAACTTTGTAGTATGCCGACAGTTTTATTTATTTTAGGGTGGAGGCTTTATTTTTATGCAAATGAGAACAATGAACCAATTCATATTCATGCAGAGAAAGGAGACATGGAATGTAAATATTGGATTCTAGAAGAGGAGATGGATATAAAAGAAGAATTTATGTTTAATATGTAGCCGAGGGATAGGAGAGAAGTTCGTAAAATTATATTTCAAAATTTTGATACAATAATTGATTCATGGAATAATTTTTTAAAAAGACAACATGATAGCTACACACAAAATAGGAGAAATTCATTTCAATCAAGATTTTATTATGCTTGATATTGATGGAAATGAACTAACAATTCCATTAGATAAATTATCTAGTAAGCTTAAATATGCCACCGATATTGAGAGAACAATGTATAAAATTTCTCCTTCGGGTTATGGCATTCATTGGCCTTTAATTGATGAAGATCTTTCTATTGATGGAATATTAAGAGATTTTTCAAAATAATATTTCTACCTAAGTAATATTTTTACTAGCGCACATTCGTGATACCTGCCTGCTGGCAAAGGCAGGTAAGTGGCTATAAAAAACTTAATCAATATAAAAAACGTTTATTAAAAGAAAGAAAAAGCTATATGAGAATTATTAGTGTATTAATAGCGTTTTTATTTTTATCCTTAAATTTATTTGCTCAAAAAAAATATACCATTAGTGGTTATATAAGAGATGCAGAAAGTGGCGAAACCGTTATTGCTGCTAATATTGGCATAAAAGGAAAGAATGGAATGATGAGTAACCAATACGGTTTTTGGTCGGTAACATTGGAAGAAGGTAAATATCAAATTGTAGCTTCACATGTGGGTTACAAGCCAGCAATTATTTCTGTAAATCTTACAAAAGATACTTCTATAAATATTTTATTGCAAAATGGCACGGCACTTTCCGATGAAGTAATTGTAACTTCTACCAGAAGAGAAAACAATGTGCGTGCTGCTCAAATGGGCAAAATAACTTTACCAATAGATCAAATAAAAGGCATTCCCGCTTTTATGGGCGAAGTAGATTTGCTAAAAGTGGTTCAGCTTTTGCCTGGTGTACGTAATGC
>JAYTGY010000429.1:0-1697 GCA_043733065.1 Ferruginibacter sp. | reverse complement strand
CCCTCCCACCACAATCACAATCTCCCCCTTCACAGTCTTAGCATTAAAATAATCATGCACTTCTAGCAAAGTGCCACGTTTATTTTCTTCAAACATTTTGGTAAGTTCTCTGCTCACGCAGCATTGGCGGTCGTTGCCTAAATATTCTGCAAGGTCACGTAATGTGCGTAACAAGCGCATAGGACTTTCGTAAAAAATCATGGTACGTGTTTCTTCGGCCATGCGTTTTATAAAAGTTTGCCTGCCTTTTTTTAGTGGCAAAAAACCTTCAAAACAAAAACTATTTGTAGGCAGGCCGCTGTTTACAAGTGCAGGCACAAAAGCTGTAGCGCCTGGCAAACAGTTTATTGTTATATTATTTTTAATACATTCTTTTACTAAAATATGTGATGGATCGCTAATGGCTGGTGTGCCTGCATCGGTAATTAATGCAATTGTTTTACCAGCCATCATTTGGTCTGCAAGGTGTGTAGCAATTCTTTTTTCATTGTGCTGGTGATAAGGAGAAATTGGTTTTTTTATGCCGTAATAATTGAGCAATACCGAAGATGTACGAGTATCTTCTGCCAATATTAAATCTGCATTTTTTAAAACCTCTACCGCACGAAACGTCATGTCTGCAAGGTTTCCGATAGGTGTGGGTACGAGGAATAACATTAATGAATAATTTTATAATGAATAATTAATAATGTTTCAAAAAATAAAAATTTTTATTTTAGCAGATTTACTATTTATCTTTTTTAAAAGATTGGCTTATAAAAATAATTGTTGGTACTAATATAAGTGCAAATGTAAAAGGTAAAAACCAAACGCCTAGGCCATCTTTTATACCGATTGTAACTTGATATGTAAAAAGTATGACTGTAGAAAAAATTATCAAAATTGCTAATTTCAAATATCGCAACATTCTTGTTGCAATTGTGTATTGGCGCACTGCATTGTTTTCTGTTATTGTTGTCATATAATTAAAAATATGAGGATATTTATTAAGAGCAGTTAAGCCAAGATATATAACAGTTGCAATGATAGGCAAAATTAAAATGAAATTTTTACTTCCGTAATTATCTACTTTGCCTGAGCCGCTAAAATGAATTGGAATTATAGAAGGCAGTTTTAAAAAAGCATAAATCGTTAACCCCCACATAAACGCTAGCACAATTTTACTTATCAGCTCAAATGCTTTATCAGCTTTTGAAAGGCTAAGTAGTATTCTTGGTCTTGCTTCCATTTTAAAATTTAGTAATTAGCTAATTACAATCTCATACATTTCCATCACCGCATTTGCCAATAATTTTTTTGCTGCTTCTTCTGCTTTTTCTCTTGCAGCATTTTCGTTTTCTGCTTCAATATTTAGCTCAATACTTTTGCCTATGCGTACATCGTTTACACCTGTAATACCAAGGTTTGCAAGCCCACCCATTACTGCTTTTCCTTGAGGGTCTAGCAAATTTTTAAGCGGCATTACTTTTATTTGTGCAGTAAAAATCATGTTGTTTTGTTTTTGAATGCCAAAGATAAAATAATGTAGCCTATAAACACTACAGGAACGGCAAGCCATTGAAGAAATATAGCTGCAACGATTGCAAAACCCACTAAAATATATTTTGGCAAATTATCTTTTATAGAAATATTTTTAAACTTTAAAGCCATTAAAGGAAGTGTACTTACCATTAAGCCACTCACTACAATGATAAGCA
>JAYTGY010000428.1:0-10950 GCA_043733065.1 Ferruginibacter sp. | reverse complement strand
ATTGCTTATTTGGTAAAATATCTTTCTTTAAAATTTACAGGCTGGGTTTCAAATTATGCAGCCGAGACTGATACATATATTTTTATTATTTTCTTGCTAAATAAAGTAATTGGAATTTTTTTGTTGCCCATTATTACCTTCATGGCATTTAGTACATATCAAATAGCTTCTTACGCAATATTAATTTCTTTTATATTTATTGCAATTTTATTTATGATTCGTTTTTTTCGATCTTATTCCCTTCTTCAAAATCGATTAAAAATCAGTGGGTTTCACTTTTTTCTATATATAATTGCTTTAGAAGTGCTTCCGATAGCTATTATTTACAAAGCAGTTATATTATATTTCGGAATAAAAGCTTAATTTTGCACCCTGTAAGAAAAAATCTGTATGCTAAAAAAAGCAGAGATGCCTCAAGTTTTACCAGCTAAAAAGGTTAAAAAAATACTGATTGCACAAGCACAACCGGAGGGAGCTAAATCGCCCTATTCGGAGCTTGCTAGCAAGCACAATGTTACGGTCGATTATTTTCCATTTATAGTTATTGAAGGTGTACCTGCAAAAGAATTTCGTAAGCAAAAAATAGATATTGCTGCTTATACTGCTGTTATATTTACAAGCAGACATGCAATAGATCATTTTTTTCGCATTTGTGAAGAAATGAAAGTTAATATATCGCAAGAAACGAAGTATTTCTGCATTACAGAAGCGGTAGCGCTTTACCTTCAAAAGTTTATTTTATATAGAAAACGTAAAGTTTTTTATGGTGCAGATGGTACCAATAAAAGTTTATTTGATGTAAAAAATAAACATAAAGAACACGAAAAATTCTTGTACCCATGCTCTCAATCTTTCGATAGCGAAATAACCAACTGGCTAAAAAATAACAAATGTGAATACGCTACACCGGTCTTATACAATGTTATTAGTAATGATATTAAAAAAGTAATTGCAAAAAACTACGATATCGTTTGTTTCTTTACCCCAGGTGGTGTAAAAAGCTTCTTAGAAAATTTTCCGAACTATAAACCAAATGGAAATATATTTGGTGCTTTTGGACAAAATACATTTAAAGCGGCAGAAGATGCAGGTATTACTTTAGATATTAAAGCACCAGTGCCACAATCTCCAGGCATGGTAAGTGCACTCGATAAATATCTTCAATCATTATCTACCAAGAAAAAATAATTTTTATCTCTACCCTTCAAAATTCTATCTATTGCTTCAAGCTCGAAGCACTTAAATTTGCGTAACCATAAATAAAAATTATTGGAACATTATGAAGAACGAACTCATAAATGAAACTAGTCCATATTTATTACAGCATGCGCATAATCCTGTGCATTGGCAACCTTGGGGGAAAGCTGCAATACAATTAGCAAAAGATTTAGATAAGCCAATTCTCATAAGCATTGGTTACTCTGCATGCCATTGGTGCCATGTAATGGAGCGGGAAAGTTTTGAGAATGAAACCACAGCGTTCATCATGAATGAGCATTTTATTAATATAAAAATAGATAGAGAAGAACGCCCCGATTTAGATCATATATACATGGATGCAGTACAAGCTTTGTCGGGCAGCGGCGGGTGGCCACTCAATGTTTTTCTTACGCCCGATGCAAAACCATTTTATGGGGGCACTTATTTTCCACCAACAAAAGCATTTAACAGAGCCTCGTGGACCGATGTACTTAAAAGTATAAATGATGCTTGGAAAAATCGTAGAAACGAAATAGAAGAACAAGCAGAAACCCTTATTGCACATCTAAAAAAATCGAACAATTTTGCACAAATACAAAACAAGATTGTAGTTGAGGAAGGAAAAGCCACTTTTACCAAAGAAGATGTGATTACCATTTCACAAAATTTATTGGCAACTGCCGATACGCAGGAAGGCGGTTTTGGAAAAGCACCAAAGTTTCCACAAACATTTTCTATAAATGCGCTTTTGCAATGTGCTTATTTTTTAAAAGATGAAAAAGTTTTGGAGCATGGAGAACTTTCATTAACCAAAATGTTGCATGGCGGCATTTACGACCAATTAGCTGGCGGACTTTGCCGATACAGTACAGATGCTGAATGGCTGGCACCGCACTTTGAAAAAATGCTTTATGATAATGCCCTTTTTATTGTGGCATTAAGCAATGCATATTTACTTACCAAGAAAGATATTTATAAAAATGCTGTAGCACATGTTTGTAATTTTCTTTTTTCAGAAATGAAAAATGCAGATGGCGGCTACTACGCAGCAATAGATGCAGATAGCGAAGGAGTGGAGGGCAAGTTTTATGTGTGGAATAAAATTGAAACAGATGCCTTACTAGGTAAAGATGCTGAATTATTTAATAAATATTATGATATTACTGAAAAAGGCAATTGGGAAGAGAAAAATATTCTTAGAATTTTAAATCCTTTGGAGGATGTTGCAAAAGACTTTAATATTTCCTTAATAGATGCAGAAAATAATATTGAATTATCAAAAAAAATAATATTAACAGAAAGAAATAAAAGAATTAGACCAAGTACCGACGATAAAATTTTATTAGGATGGAATGCATTATTAATTACAGCATTTTGCAAAGCCTATGCTATTTTACAAGAAGATGTATATATAATTGCAGCAGAAGAATTATTTCAATTCATAGAAAAATCATTTATAAAAGAAGATAAAAGCTATTATCATACTTATAAGAATGATGAAGCCAAGTACCCAGCTTTTTTAGATGATTATGCATATTATATAGAAGCATGTATTCATTTACAAGAAATAACGGGCAACGAAAATTATTTGCAAAAAGCAAAACAGCTAACAGAGTATGTTTTTACTCATTTCTCTGATGAAGAAAGTGGTTATTTTTTCTTTACATCAAAAAATCAAGAAGATGTTATTATACGTAAAATAGAGTTATATGATGGCGCCACACCTTCAGCCAATGGGGTTATGGCAAAAAACTTACATTACCTTTCTTTTGTATTTGATAATAAAGAATGGCTACAAAAGAGTGTTTCGATGATAGAGTCCCTCAAAACTATCATATCGAAACACCCTAACTCATTTGCTATTTGGGCTGCCGAAGCTATAAATATAGCAGCAGGTATTAATGAAATCGTAATAATCGGTAGCAATATGATTCCATTAGTGAATGAAATGCTGCTTCACTACATACCTAATAAAATTTTGCAAGCGTCAAATACAGTTTCTCATATGCCCTTATTAGCAAAAAAAACAATTTTTAAAAAAACATTGCTATATTTATGCCTTAATTCAGCATGCAAATTGCCCTATGATACCACTGCAGATGTAATGAGTGTTATAGAAAATCAGGTATTTTAACAATATCTTGCCACAATATTTATTAAGAAGGCTCGTTATTATTAAGCACATCTAATGATTTGTTAATAAAAATTAACAGCGTTGGTTATGTAACCTGCGTTTTTTGCAGGAGAATTATTATACATTTGCTCATACCCTCAAAGTAAAAAAAATGAATAATCGGTCATTGTATTTCTTAGCAGTAATTTCTATTGCGCTTTCTGTAGCTAGTTGTAAAAGTAGCGGCGGAAAAAATAGCTCTAACGCAAACATTGGTAGCGATGGACAGTTGCATGGTGTAGCACCAGGCAAAGCAAATAATTTGTCTCGTCCTTTCGGTATGGTATATGTGCCTGCTGGTACCTTTCATATGGGGCCAAGCGATGAAGATGTAAATTATGCATACACCGCAAGAAACAAACAGGTTTCTATTAGTGGCTTCTGGATGGATGCTACTGAAATTACTAATAATGAATATCGTCAATTTACAAATTGGGTAAGAGATTCTATAGCATCAAAACTTATGGGCTATGTAAAACAAGGCTCAGATGGTAATGAATATGTAGATTGGACCAAAGCTGGAAAAATTAAGTGGGGCGATAAAGCTACTATTGAAAAAATAGATGCTATGATTGTAACTGCTGACAATAGAATTTTTGGTAAAAAAGAAATTGATGCAACAAAAATTGTATATCATTCAGAAATTTTTGACTACAAAGCTTCTGCTTTTAATAGAGATACCAATGTACAACGTAAAGAATTTATAATAAAACAAGATATTCGTGTTTTTCCTGATACGCTTTGTTGGATAAGGGATTTTTCTTATTCATACAATGAGCCAATGGCTAAACAATATTATAGTCACCCATCTTATGGCAACTATCCTGTAGTTGGTGTAAACTGGAAACAAGCTACAGCATTTGCTGAATGGAGAACACATCTTTTGGCTTCTTTTAACGAAACCAAAAAGAAATCTGGTCAAACTGATTTCCGTCTTCCTACAGAAGCACAATGGGAATATGCAGCTCGTGGCGGTCGTTCACAATCTTCGTACCCTTGGGGTGGACCTTATTTAAGAAATAAAAAAGGTTGTTTATTGGCAAACTTTAAGCCTGGTCGTGGTAACTATCCTGAAGATGGAGGTTTATACACTGTACGTGCTGATGCATATTGGCCAAATGATTTTGGTTTATACAATATGGCTGGTAACGTTGCAGAGTGGACATCTTCTCTATATTATGAAGGGTCTTATAATTTCCAACATGATATGAACCCAGACGTTCGTTGGAATGCGAAAAGCTCTGATCCTCCACGTATGAAACGTAAAGTTATTCGTGGTGGAAGCTGGAAAGACGTAGCATATTTCTTACAAACTAGCACTCGTGCATACGAATACCAAGATACTGCTAAATCTTATGTTGGCTTCCGTTGTGTAATCGACCTTCCTCCTACCATTAAAAAATAGGTAAAAAATAGAAAAAATTTAATAGCACTTATTGTAAAATATTGATTCCTACACAAATTGTGTGGGAATTATTAACTATTTTATATATTAATTCAAACATTAATCCTCAAATAAACTAAAACTTAAACACATGTCAGTAAAAATTCCCTCAAACATTAGCAAATGGATGGACGTAGGTGTATCAGTAGCAGCAGCAGCTGTAATTTTCGGTGCCCTACAAAAAATATTACACACACCAGTAGCAGATCTTTGGTTAAAGATTGGTCTATATACTGAAGCTGTAATTTTCTTATTATATGGTGTACTATATATGGTATTTCCACCAGTAAAGGAAGAGTACGAAGGCTCAATGAAAATGGCAGCGGCTACAGGTAATCCTGCATTGAACAACATGGATAAAATGTTGCAAGAAGCAGATATTACACCAGCAAATCTTAAAAGATTGGGCGAAGGTTTCCAAAAATTAGGTACTAGTGTTGCTGGTATTTCTGATGTGAGCGACGTAGTAAAATCTACATCTGATTTTTCTAAGAAGACACAAGAAGCTACTGTAGCTTTAGGTTCTATGAGCACAGCATTTACAAGCAGTGCTGCTACAATGGGTTCTTTTAGCAATGCAGCTGAAAGTGCAAAAGGTTTTCATGAGCAAGTACAAGTGCTTACAAAAAATCTTGGTTCATTAAATACAATTTATGAGTTGGAGCTTAAAGAAAGCAATAATCACCTTAAAGCATTAAATGGTTTCTACGGTAAAATGGCCGAAGCTAGCAATGCCATGATGGGTAGTGTGGATGATGCACAAAAAGCAAAAGAGCAAATTGGTGCATTGGCAACTAACCTTAGCAAATTGAACTCTGTGTATGGCAACATGCTTGGAGCTATGCAAGGTAGGTAATCGCCTCTGGCGAATACCCTCATTTTGAATTCGCCTGTAGGTACTCGCCTTTGGCGAGTACAAAAAAGAACTCGCCAAAGGCGAGTTCCCACAAACAATATTTAATAAAACCATTAATACTATAAGTTATGGCTTTACCTAAAGAGCCCAGGCAAAAGATGATTAACCTTATGTACTTAGTGCTTACAGCGCTACTTGCATTAAATGTGTCGTCAGAAATATTAAACGCTTTTAAAGTAGTTACTACGAGTTTAGATAACTCAAATACCAACATTTCAAAAGCGAATGAGGTACTATACAAATCATTAGCAGAAAAAGCAGCGGATCCTAAAACTGCAGAGAAAGCTACTATTTGGAACAATAATGCAGCTAAAGCTAAAAAATTATCAGATGATTTTAGCGCATATATTGAAAATTTGAAAAAAGAATTAAAAACAGAAGCTGGTTCGCATGTGGTTAATGGAAAAGAGGTTTATAAAGAAGATGATTTAGAAGCAGCGACTCGTTTATTTGGTGCAGGAGAAGGTGGAAAAAACCGTGGAGAAGAATTAGAAAGAAAATTGAAAGAGTATAGAACCGCAATGCTAGCTATTGACCCTGCTACAATTGGAAAAGAGTTTGAAACTTCTTTATCTGTAGATGGTAAACCAGCTACAGGGCAAGACGGTGAAGTAAAACCGTTTACCGAAGCTTATTTTCACATGGTACCAACATTAGCGGGGCTTACATTGTTAAGTAAATTTCAAAACAATGTTAAAAACTCCGAAAACCAAGTGACAACATATTGCCATAACCAAATTGGACAGGTTGTTGTACATATGGATCAGGTAGGTGTATTGGTAGGCCAAAGCTCTAGCTATGTTATGCCAGGACAAGAAATAACAGTTACTGCGGGTGTTGGTGCTTACAGTTCTGCTTCTAAACCTTCTATCAATATTGGTGGAAGTTCAGTAGCAGTAGCAAACGGGCAAGGTTCGTATAAAGTAACAGCAAGTGGTGGTGGAGAACATAGCATACCAGTATCGGTAACTTTTATGGATGAAAATGGTAAGCCACAAACAAAAACTGAAACAGTAAAATACACAGTTGGTACACCAGGTGGTGCTGCTGTAATGCTTGACAAAATGAACGTGTTTTATATTGGTGTTGATAATCCTGTTACCATTGGTTCTTCTACTGGTTGGGAAAAAACAAGTGTTTCTATGAGTGGCGGTTCTATTAGTGGTTCTAATGAAAAAAGAACAGTTCGTGTAAGTTCAATAGGCAATGCAACTATAAATGTAACTGCCGATGGTAAATCTAGCCAGTTTCAATTTAGGTGTAAGAGAATACCTGACCCAGTATTTAAAGTGGGATCTGGGAAAGCTCGTGTGCCAGCAGTAGAATTTAAAAACCAACAATATTGCAGAGCAGATTTGTTAAACTTCGATTTCGATTTAAAATACAGTGTTGTAAGTGCAACCGTTTATTTTGGAGGAGCAGGTTTTCCTAACCCAGCAATTGGTAATATTACTGGTGGTAGTTTATCAGCTATTGCAGGGTTGATGGCAAGATGTGGACCAGGTTCAAACATTGCCTTTACAAATATTAAAGTGCAAGGGCCAGATGGTGTTAGATCTATTGATGAAGCAGCAATAGCTTTATATTAAAACAAAAGAGTTAAAACTCAATATTATGAATAAGCAAATTATTAAGTATTTTTTTCTTTGTATTTTTCTTGTAGCTGTGGGTGATAATGCAATGGCGCAAAAGAAAAAAGCAGCGCCAAGAACTGCTACTAAAAGAGCGGGTACTACTAAAAAAACAAAGAACAAAACAAAGACAAACATAAAAAATGGTGTGGCCAGTGCAGATGCAATAAATGCCGCTCCTGCAGATGGAGACACTTTACCTATTAAAAAAGTGTTGAAGTCTTTGCGTCCTGACGAGTCTGTAAGTGGTGGTGATGCTATTAGAGATAGAACACCTTTGCCTTATGAAGATTTGCGTGCAGACGATGCGGTATATCGCCATAAAATTTGGAGAGAAATAGATACAAGGGAAAAAATAAATTTACCCTTTAGATATTCTGCAGATCAGGATAATGGTAACCAGCGTTTCATTTCTATTTTATTACAAGCTATACAAGATAGTGCTGTAACTGTTTTTAGTGCTGCTGATGATCGTTTTACCACTCCAATGACAAGATCTGAAGTTGCATCAGTAATTGCAGGTGCAGAAGTTGAAGTTCCTATATATGATCCAAATGGAAATCTTACAGGTACAAAAAAAATGAGAAATGAAATTAATCTTGATTCAATTTACAAATTCCATATAAAGGAAGAAGTTTTATTTGATAAAGAAAGCTCTCGTTTATTTTTTAGAGTGCTTGGTATTGCTCCAGTAAAAAGAGTTGTTACTGCACAAGGATTAGATTTTGGAGATGCAGAAGCTTTTTGGGTGTACTACCCAGATATGCGTGCAACTTTTGCAAAATACGAAGTGTATAACGGTAAAAACTTTGGTGCTCGTATGAGTTGGGAAGAGTTGTTTGAAAGCCGTATGTTTTATGGTCGTATAATAAAAAGCACTATCGATAATCCTTATGATCAATACATCAAAAATTACAAAGGGTTAAGCGAAAATCCTATTTTACAATTGCTAGAAGGCGAAAATATTAAAGAAAAAATATTTAATTATGAGCAAGATTTGTGGAGCTACTAAGCATATGTAAGATTTAAATATTTAAGATTTTAGATTAAAGCCCTTCGAATTTCGGAGGGCTTTTATTGTAGAGAAGTTTTTAGAATGTTGAGTTTTGCTTTGCCAATTAATTTTTCAATATCTACATCGCTTGCTTCTTTTATTTTTTTTATAGAACGAAATTCTTTCAGCAACAAATCTGCGGTTTGTTTTCCAATTCCTTTTATACCTTGTATTTCGTTTTTAAACGTGCCTTTGCTTCGTTTGTTTCTATGATGGGTTATGCCAAAACGATGCACCTCATCTCTTATGCGTCGTATCAATTTTAAGCTTTCACTATCCCACGGTAGCAATAACGATTCAGTATCTCCATCAAAAAACAATTCTTCTTTATTTTTTGCAAGACCTACCAAAGTTACTTTGCCACGCAGGTTTAGTTTATCTATACTTTCCATAGCAGAACTTAATTGACCTTTACCCCCATCAATAATAATTAGCTGAGGCAACGTGGCTCCTTCATCTGTAAGGCGCTTGTATCGCCTATAAACTATTTCTGCCATAGATGCAAAATCGTTTATGCCTTCTACGGTTTTTATATCAAAATGCCTGTAATCTTTTTTGCTTGGCTCGCCATTTTTAAAACATACCATAGCGCCCACAGGGTAACTTCCTTGAAAATTAGAATTATCAAAACACTCAATGTGAATGGGTAATTCTTTTAAACTCAAATTCTCTTGCAGCTGATGCAATACAGCCATTTTTTGCTCAGCCGTTTTATCTTCTAAATGCAACATTTTTTTTGCACGCAATTCTGCCTTAAAATAATTTACATTTTTAAGCGATAGATCTAACAACTTTTTTTTATCACCAGCTTTTGGAATGGTAAGTATAGTATCAGGTTCTATGTATTCAATATCAAACGGAACAATAATTTCTTTGGCATCGCTCTCAAAAACTTGGCGCAATTGTGCTATGGCAAATGCCAATACTTCTTCGGCAGTTTCTTCTAATTTTTTTTCTAACGTAATGGTTTTTGTTTTTATGATAGTACCATTGTTTACCGCTAAATAATTTACATAAGCAAAATTTCCTTCTTCTAAAATCGTAAACACATCTACCGTGCCAGTTTTTGTATTTACAACAGTAGATTTAGATTGGTACGCTTGCAAGTGTGTAATTTTATGCTGATAAATGGCAGCTTTTTCAAACTCCATTTTGGCAACATATTCTTTTATTTTATTTTTATAATTATCAATTACTGGCTTTAAATTTCCCTTTAATAAATCTTTTAATTGGCTTACGTCTTCATTGTAATCTTCGGCTGTTTGAAAACCCTGGCATGGGCCTTTGCAATTACCAAGATGATATTCTAAACAAACTTTAAATTTTTGTTTTTTAATATTGGCTTCGCTAAGGTTGAGTTTGCAAGTGCGTAGTAAAATATTTTGTTTAATAAAATTGAGCAAATCTCTAACATTTACAACCGATGTAAACGGCCCAAGATAAGTAGAACCATCTTTTATTTTTCTTCTTGTAAAAAATACCCTAGGAAAAGGTTCGTTTTTTATAACAATGTACGGGTACGTTTTTCCATCTTTTAAATTAATATTATAAAACGGTTGGTTTTCTTTGATGAGGGTGTTTTCTAATAAAAATGCTTCTTGCTCCGAGTTTACAATCGTAAATTCTATTTTGCAAATGCGAGTTACCAACTCTGCCGTTTTAAAACTGCTTTTTGTTTTATTAAAATAACTGCTCACACGTTTGCGCAAATGCTTGGCCTTGCCTACGTATATGAGTACATTATCGGCATTGTAATACTTGTATATGCCAGGTAGTGTAGGTATATTGGATGATATTTGAGCAAATTCTTGTTGAGTCATTTGAATTGTTGCTTAGTCTTGATCAAAGCTCCAAGATATTTTTTCTTCTTTTTCTATTGTTGTTTTTCCTGCAACATTTTTTAGCGTAATAATTTTACACCATTTACCTGCTTGCCAAGTAAGTTGTAAAATTTTATCAGCACTTTCTTTTTTCAATAGAAAAATGCGTGTTACTTTATTTGTTTCGGGATCTACGTAAACATCCCAATGTGTAAATGCAAAAGTATTTGTTTGTACATTTTTTGGGTCGGCCGTAAATGTAAATGCATTCACTGTTTCGTCTTTAAAAACTTTTTGGTCAAAATCTTTTTTCAAATTTGCAGAATCAATAACTGGAGAAAGAAATGCAGCAAACACTTTTTCCAGTTCTTCCATTTTTAACCACGATGAATCTGTTTTGCTAGCAATAGTAATTTTTCTTACTGGCGTAACTCCTCCATTTTTTATACCCAATATTTCGCCTTTTAAATAAGATGTTACAGGAAAAAAATTGGTAGCCGAATCGCCAAGGTTAGATACCGACTGTGGAATTGGCTCTGTGCTGATTGTATTATTGGAACCGTTGTTATTACAAGCTGCTAATAATAAAACACTAAAAAAAATCGATAACATTTTCATATCATCAAAATTAGGCCTAATAACTTTTTTATGGAAAAATAGTTTTGGAAAATTGCAGTTAAAGTTTCGGAAACGGATGCCAACTTTTAAAAAG
>JAYTGY010000427.1:0-15138 GCA_043733065.1 Ferruginibacter sp. | reverse complement strand
ATGTTCAATGTTCAATGTTCAATGTTCAATGTTCAATGTTCAATGTTCAATGTTCAATGTTCAATGTTCAATGTTCAATGTTCAATGTTCAATGAAATTTTATTTCGCAATTTATAAAATTAAAACCTGCAAGCGTAAAAGTTTGCAGGTTTTTTACATAGAACCCCAACGGGGTTCACTTTGAGTAACCATGGGTGCAACCCATGGTTGATATAATATGTAGGTAAAACAGCCCCAACGAGGTTGAACATTAACATTACTTCACAAAAATACTTCCTTCTAAATAATGCATTTTTTTAGAATAAAAAACTTCCTCATAACCCCACTCTTGCAACACATGTTTTTCTAATGGGTTAATATAAATAATCGTCATTACTCTTGGATTATTTTCCAAACTTGTTTCTATGTTTTCCATCACACCACTCATTATAGTTTCATCAAATGGGTTAAACATAAAAATACAATCTACATCATCGTCTATATCAAAATAAAAAGCATCGTTATTGTAAATTTCGAAATTTATAGAAGAGTATTTTTCTTTTGAAATTGCAATATTTTCTTTAGCATTAATGAATAATTCTTTTGATAATTCTATGCCACTTATTTTTTGAACAGTATAAGTTGCAGCTACACACATTGCTCTTCCTTTGCCACAACCAATATCTAAAAAATGATGAAAGGTTTCTAGTTTTACTTCTTTAAAAAAATCGTCTAACACATCATACGATACGGGCATGTAAATGGTTGCATGAGAAATATCTATTCCTTTTTTTTCTAAGCCTTTTAAATTATCAGCACCTGTAGTATTAATTCCATATTTTTTTTCGCCACGTATTTCGTTGCGTATAATATGGCATGCTATGGATATGTTCCAATTGGTAGCTATATAGAAAAAGTATTTTAGATATTTCATTATTCAGAGCCTCCCTAAATCCCTCCGAAGGAGGGACTTTGAACTTTGCAATTTTTTAAAGTCCGTTTCTTTTTTGTAATTAGATTCATTATATAAAAAATAAAAAAATCAATATGTACTTTCCATTCAACTAAAAAGCCTTTCAACTATTCAACCATCTTCAACCATCTTCAACAACCTTCAACTTCTTTCAGCTGCTCTCACATCCACCACCATCAACTGTAAACTCTTATTACCATTCCACACATTTTCGTCTATTTTAAAAACAATATCTACTGGTTTATTATTTATAAGCAATGAAAATTTATCAGCCATATTAAAACCAATACCATTTAATATTGTTTCATGTTGTTTTACTACAAATTTTAAATGGGCTTCTTTTACAATTTTGCTATAACCAAAATCCGTGCAATTTCTTGCTACAAAAGTTGGGCGCATATTTTCTGGGCCAAATGGCTCCATGCGACAAATAATATTATAAAAATTTTCTGTTATTTCACTTAAATTTATTTCTGCATCAATCACAATTTCGGGTATCAATAAATGCTCAGGAATACTTGCTGCAACTACTTCTTCAAATCTATTTGTAAAAGCGTTTAAATTTTCGGGAGCCATGGTAAGCCCTGCCGCCGCAAAATGTCCGCCATAAGCCATCAATAAATCTTTACATTCATAAATTGCTTCATACAAATTAAAACCAGGTACACTGCGTGCACTACCAGCAATATAGTCGCCGCTTTTTGTAAGTACAATTGTTGGGCGATGATAATGCTCAATCAACCTACTGGCTACAATGCCCACCACGCCTTTGTGCCAATGCTCGCTATATACTACACAAGTTTTTTTATTTTGCAACAAAACATCTTCACCAATTATTTGCAATGCATCTTCTGTAATACTGCTATCTGCTTCTTTTCTTTCTTTATTATCCGTATGTAATAGTTCTGCAAATGCTTTGGCTTTTTCTACATCTTTTTCAATGAAAAGTTGTACTGCTTTTTTTGCATCATCCATTCTGCCGGCAGCATTTACCCTTGGTGCTATTACAAAAACTACATTGGTAATGGTCATTATTTTTGTGATGCCTCCAAGTTCCATCAACGCTTTTATACCAGGCAATGGGTTGGTATTTATTTTATGCAATCCAAAAAATGCGAGTATGCGATTTTCACCCGTCATAGGCACAATATCGGCAGCAATTGCACAGGCTACTAAATCTAAATAATTATATAATTTTTCCTCGGGTAAATTGTAATGTTGTGTAAGGGCCGTCATCAATTTAAAACCAACACCACAGCCACACAACTCTTTATAGGGATAATTACAATCAATTTGTTTTGGATTTAAAACAGCAATGGCATTTGGTATTATTGAACCTGGTAAATGATGGTCGCAAATAATAAAATTGATACCTAATGTATTTGCATATTCTATCAACTCAACTGACTTTATTCCACAATCCAAACATACGATTAATGAAAAGTTATTTGCAGCAGCAAAGTCAATACCCATCTTACTTACACCATATCCTTCTCTATAGCGGTGCGGTATATAAAAATCTAATTTTTCAGTATCATATATTTCACACAAAAAACTATACATACTTGCAACGGATGTTGTACCATCTACATCATAATCACCAAACACCAATATTTTTTCTTGGCTCGAAATGGCTTTATCTATTCTAACAACAGCTTTATCCATATCTTTCATAAGGTATGGGTTGTGCAACATTTTTAGCGAGGGTAAAAAATATTCTTTGGAATTATCGTACGTATCAAAATGCCTTTGAGTAAGAATTTTGCAAATGGTTTTGCTCACTTTTAATTGATCATGCAGAGCATTTACTTTTTGCTCATCATAGGGTAATATGTTCCATCTTTTTTGCAAAGGCATTAAAATTTTCTATCTGTTGTGTATCTAACTAAATCTTTCAATGCATTGCTTACATCTGTAGTTGGGTATTGGTCTAAAATTGCCAATGCTTCATCTCTATACTGCATCATTTTTTGTTCAGCATATTTTATTCCGCCAGTTTTTACAACTGTATCTATTACCCACTTTACTTTTTGTTTATCGGTGTTATTATTTTTTACAATATAAATAATATCACGCATTGTTTTTTTATCTACATTATTAAGTGTGTAAATTAAGGGCAGAGTCATTTTCTTTTCTTTTATATCATTACCTGTCGGCTTGCCAATTTCATCAGTTCCATAATCAAACAAATCATCTTTTATTTGAAATGCTATACCTGTTTTTTCGCCAAACAATTTCATCTGTTCAGTAATGGCTTTGTTTTGTGTAGTACTGTATGCGCCCACAGCACAAGCAGATGAAAGGAGAGATGCAGTTTTGTTTTTTATAATTTCAAAATAAATTTCCTCAGTAATATTCAGCTTTCTAGTTTTTTCCATTTGCAACAATTCACCTTCGCTCATTTGTCTTATTGCGTCACTCATTATATGTAATTGCTCAAATTCATTATTACTAGTAGAAAGTAATAATCCTTTAGAAAGTAGATAGTCGCCCACCAAAACAGCAATTTTATTTTTCCATATTGCATTAATAGAAAAAAAACCACGTCTTTCCATCGATTCATCTACCACATCGTCGTGTACAAGGGTAGCAGTATGTAACATTTCTACCAAAGCAGCTGCTCTGTATGTGCTTTCATTGATTTGACCATGTAATTTTGCACTAAGAAATACGAACATTGGGCGTAACTGTTTACCCTTGCGTTTTATAATATATTTCATTACCGCATCTAACGACGAAGTTTTGCTTTTTACAGCATCAGCAAATTTAGATTCGAAAACCTTTAGCTCTTCCCTAATAATATTTGTTACAAATTTCATTTATTGTAATATAAAGGCTGGCAATATACCACAGCAAAGCTTTAAATGGTGATTTTTACCTTAATAAAATAAATTTTTTTTATCATGCAACTAATTTACTTCCAATAGCGTCTTAGGTTTTAACAGTTGATTTAAATCTTTTTTTGGGATATTAAAAAATAAATCAAAAAAAACTTTGTATATTTAACACAGTTATATACATTTGCAATTAATCAATAGGTAAATTTTTTCGAAAATCAACAATCATTAAGTTATGGCAAGCAAAAAGTTAAAATTTTTATTCACCCTTTGTATGTTCGTTTCTGCATTCTCTTTTGCACAAACGGGTGGTAGCAATAGCGGTTACATGGGCGGCGGTTATAGTATTTACGATTCGTCTGTAATTCCAACTAAAAGAATGGGTCAGCAAAATGAATTTTGGAATAATTCCACTTCATTTCCTGCAAAGCCTCGTAATATGTGGGAAATTGGCATTAGCACCGGTATTTTTACTGTGAGTGGTGATGTGCCTTCTGTAGTTTTTACTGCCCCAAACATTGGTGTACACGTAAGAAAATCTTTTGGATATATTTTCTCACTAAGAGCTGAATATATTAACACAGTTGCAAAAGGTTTGCAATGGAAATTAGCTGAAAACTTTGGTAAAAACCTAGCTTGGTCTAATGCAGGTTATTCTGCACCTTATAGAACAAATGCTGGACCAATTCAGTTTGGATATGTAACTTCTGCTGGCACACCTGTTGTTACTCCATCTAGAGATTTTGTTTACTACAACTACAAAACTCATGTGCAAGATTTAGGTCTTCAAGGTATTTTTACACTTAATAATATAAGGTTTCATAAGCAAAAAACTGGTATAGTTATATATGGTGGTGGCGGTGTTGGTGTAACTTTATTTAACGCAAAAGTAAATGCAGTTGATGAATCAAAAGCTGGTCTTGCTGGAAAATATAATTTCTTATCTGTTTATAATGCAACTAATGCTACAGGCGAAAGACTTTATACAACTAGAAAAGCTGTTAGATCTGCCTTGAAAGGTATTATGGATGATACCTACGAATCACCTGCTGATAACGAAAACAATACTCGCCCACTTACTGGTAATAATACTGTTAAACCTTCTGGTACTGTATTAGCAGGTGTGGCTTTCAAACTTGGTAAGCGCATAAATTTAGCTATTGAAGATCGTTGGACTTTTGTAAAAACTGACTTATTAGATGGTCAAAGATGGCAAGAACAAGCTTGGGGCGATGCTGTATTGACAAGAGATTTCGATTCTTATAACTTTGCTACTGTTGGTCTTAATTTTAACCTTGGCGCTAAATCTACTGAGCCATTATATTGGTTAAACCCATTAGATTATGCATATAGCGAGTTAAATACGCCTAAGCACATGAAATTGCCAAAATCTGAGTGTGAAGATAATGACGGTGATGGTGTTTGCGATTTCTTAGACAAAGAGCCTAATACACCTGCTGGTTGCCCTGTTGATACACATGGTGTAACAAGAGATACCGATGGTGACGGTGTACCAGATTGTAAGGATAAACAATTGATTACTCCTACAGAGTGTCAACCAGTAGATGCTGATGGTGTTGGTAAATGCCCAGACCCTGCTTGTTGCAAGAATGGTCCAGTTACTGGCGGTGGAGAAGCACCTTGCCCAACTGACTATCCAAGCCTTTCATTTAAAGGATCTAGTTGTGCACTTAGCAATGATAATAAATCAATGTTATCTGCTGTAGCTTCTAAAATGAAAGCTAGTCCAACTTGTAGCATAAACATTAACGGTTATCCAGCTGCATCTAAAGCTGCTCAAGCAAATTGTAATTGCAGAAACGAAGCTATTAAAAAATACCTTGTAGAAAAAGGTGGAATAAGTGCTGATCGTATCTCAATTAATTGCGAAGTGAGCGATGGTGCTAACAGTAATACAGTAGATATTAAATCTAACTAATACAACAAAGCTTAATACTTAATGAAAAGCCTTTCCATTTTGGAAAGGCTTTTTTGATGAGTTTATAATATGATTAACGTATTGTATTTGGCATTTTAATATTTATGCATCATTTTTGAAAAAAAACAGCTAATTTTGCACATTCTTATGAAGTTATTTATCAATTTATTTACCGTATTTATTCTTTTTATTGGCCTAAGCTCGTGCAGCAAGTTTAGTAAAATACAAAAAAGCCACGATATAGCTTATAAACTAACCAAGGCCGATGAGTATTATGCAAAAAAAAGTTATAGAAATGCCAGAGCATTATATGAAGAACTTTTTCCAGCATTGAAGGGTACTGATAAATTTGAAGATTTGTATTACAAATATGCATATTGTTTTTTTTACGAAAAGCAATACAGCGATGCTGAGAATTTATTTAAAGGGTATATAGAGGTTTTTCCAAATAGCCCACATGCAGAAGAGATAGATTACATGCGGGCTTACAGCTTTTATAAGCAAAGCCCAAAGCTTGAGCTAGAGCAGGTAAACACGCTGAAGAGTATGAATATGATGCAGACTTTTATTAACCAACACATGGGTTCGCCTAGGGTGAAAGATGCAACAGCTATTATTGATGAAGGGAGAGCAAAATTAGAATTAAAAGAAGCTAGAGAAGCGCAATTGTATTATAATCTTGGACAGTTTAGAGCATCTGGTATTGCCTTTAATAATTTGTTGAATAATTATTCAGAATCGGTAAAAGGAGAGCAATATAAACTTATGGTTGTAAAATCATTTTATAAATTTGCAAAACTTAGTGTAATAGATAAACAACAAGAACGTTTTGAGAAAGTAGTAATAGAATATTTAGATTTTGCGGATCGTTATCCAGAAAGCACTTTGCTAAAAGATGCAGAACAGTACAGTAATTTAAGTAAAAACAATATAAAAGAACTTACCAATGAGCAAACTTCGCCGTCAGTTAAGCTCTAGCACTAGCAGTAGTGTAGAGCCAAAAAAATTGTCTGATATGAAAGACAAAACAGGAAATTTATATGAATCTATTGCCATTATAGCAAAAAGAGCTAATCAGATAAATATTACTGTAAAAGAAGAATTACATAACAAATTGGAAGAATTTGCTAGCCATACTGATAGTTTGGAAGAAATACACGAAAATAAAGAGCAAATAGAAATATCTCGTGCATATGAGCGTATGCCAAACTCTGCTTTATTGGCTACTACTGAGTTTTTGGAAGATAAAGTTTACTTCCGCAGAAATGATGAAGATCTTTTTAGTTAATGAATTGTTTTTTCTACAATCATTTAATTTTTAATTAATAATTTTAACGACGGTTTATGGCCGTCGTTTTTATTTATGCTGAAAAATAAAAAAATATTACTAGCTGTTACTGGGAGTATTGCTGCTTACAAAGTGGCAACTCTGATACGTTTATGTGTAAAGCAAGGTGCAGATGTAAAAGTAATAATGACCAAAGCTGCTCAAGATTTTATTCCTGCACTTACATTGGCTACGCTATCTAAAAATAAAGTGCTAACAGATTTATTTGAAGCAGATACTTGGGCAAACCACGTAATACTTGGCCGCTGGGCAGATGTAATGATAGTAGCACCAGCAAGTTGTAATACCATTGCAAAAATGGCCAATGGCATTTGCGATAATTTATTGCAAGCGGTTTATTTATCAGCTACGTGTCCTGTGATGGTAGCACCTGCTATGGACGAAGACATGTGGAAACATACATCTACAAAAAATAATCTTTTAAAACTACAAGCAATTGGCAATATTATTTTACCTGTTGACAATGGAGAGTTGGCAAGCGGTTTATCGGGTGAAGGAAGAATGGCAGAACCAGAATTTATAGTAGAAACACTTTCTACCTATTTTAATGCAAAAAAAGATTTACTAAGCAAAAAGATCTTGATAAGTGCAGGACCAACATACGAAGCGCTAGACCCTGTGAGATTTATTGGAAACCACAGCACAGGTAAAATGGGAATAGCCATTGCAAATGAATGTGCGGCAAGAGGTGCAGAAGTAACATTGGTACTTGGCCCATCTACAGAGCAAGTGCCAGAAAGTATAAAAACTACAAGGGTAAAAAGTGCCGCACAAATGTACGAAGCTTGTGTAAGAGATTTTGGCGCTTCGGATATAGCCATTATGTGCGCAGCGGTGGCAGATTATACACCAGTAAATGTGGCTACAGAAAAAATTAAAAAAAATGATTCTGTATTTACAATTGAATTGAAACGTACAGAAGATATTTTAAAAAAACTTGGCACTTTAAAAACAACTAAACAAATATTAATAGGTTTTGCTTTAGAAACAGAAAACGAGAAAGAAAATGCAGTCAAAAAATTGGAAAGTAAAAATGCTGATTTTATTATTCTAAATTCTATGAAAGATGAAGGTGCAGGATTTGGACATAACAGCAATAAAATTACTATTTTTGGGAAAGATGGCACAACACATTCGTTTGAAAAGAAAGCCAAAGAAAAGGTTGCAACAGATATAATTGATACTATTTTAAAAAAATAATATGCGCAAAACATTTTTGATAATTTTATTTTCGACAGCAGTATTTATTGCTAATGCACAAGAGCTAAATGCAAGGGTAACAGTGTCTGCATCGCAGATTGCAAGCACCGTAAATAAGAATGCTTTTCTTACTTTACAAACTGCGCTTAATAACTTTTTGAGTACAAGAAAGTGGACAAAAGAAGTGTATGCGCCAAATGAAAAAATTGATTGCACTTTCTTTTTAAACCTTACGCCATCAGATGAAGCTAATGTTTACAATGGGTCAATTACAATACAAGCTGCAAGGCCTATTTTTAACTCTACTTATCTTTCTCCACTTATTAATTTTAAAGATGATGATATAAGTTTTAAGTATGTAGAATTTCAACAACTGGAATTTAATGAAAACAGAGTATCAGGTTCCGATGCACAAATTTCAAACCTTACCGCCATATTTGCTTATTATGCTAATATGATTATTGGTTTTGATAGTGAATCGTTCGCAATAAGAGGCGGGCAAGAAGCATTTTTAAAAGCACAAAATATTGTAAACAATGCACCAGACGGGCGTGGCATAAAAGGATGGAAAGCATTCGATGGACAAAGAAACCGCTATTGGCTTGTTGATAATATGTTGAATAGCAAATATGCTGTGATGAATGATATTTACTACAATTATTATCGTCTTGCGTTAGATAGATTTTATGATGATGAAAATTCGGCAAGGGTAGAAATGCTGAACGTACTGAATTTATTAGCGGTGTTTAATAATGACAATCCCAATACAATGATTAATCAATTTTTCTTTCAAGGGAAATCTAATGAATTGATAAAAATATTTTCGAAAGCACTTCCACAAGATAAAGCAAAGGCAGCTGAGCTATTAAGTAGGTTAGATATTACCAATGCAAATAATTATAGAGAGGGATTAAAATAATAATGAAATATTTATTCTTTATCATCATTACGGTAGTATTATTTTCTTGTTCTAATAATAATTTACCAAAAAATATTTTATCTCAAGATAAGATGGAAATGATTTTGTGGGAACAAATGAAGGCAGACGCATTTACTAAAGAATTTATTTCGAAAGATTCATCAAAAAATTTAGTAGAGGAAAATATTAAACTGCAACAAAAATTATTTGCTCAGTATAAAATTGATAAAGAAAATTTTTATAAGAGTTATCAATATTATTTGAAACATGATGCTTTAATGAAAGATGTTTTAGATTCTATAGTTGCAAAGCAAACGAGAATGCATCAAAAAGAATTTGAACAAAAAATGAGCAGTAAAAGAGTAAATGAATATGAGGATATATTTAAATTGAAGGAAGTGCTAAAACCTAAACCTCCATTTAAAATGCAAGAGCCTTTAATATTTCTTGATACATTTATTAAACCAAATTTTATTAGTAAGTCTATTCCTACTAATAAAATAGACTCTGTAAGATTATTACATTCTTTTACTAATAGAAATAAACAAGTTGGGCAACCATCATTTCAATCACAAGAGTTGATAAAATAATATAATGAATAAGTTAAGCAAAAATGCAGATGAAGCAATAGCGGATATAAAAGATGGTCAAGTGCTGATGCTTGGTGGTTTCGGGCTTTGTGGTATTCCTGAAAATTGCATAGCAGCATTAGTAAAAAAGGGTGTAAAAAACCTTACTTGTATTTCTAACAATGCAGGTGTAGATGACTTTGGTATTGGATTAATGTTGCAACAAAAGCAAGTGAAAAAAATGATAGCATCCTATGTGGGTGAGAATGCAGAGTTTGAAAGACAATTATTATCTGGCGAATTGGAAGTGGAATTAATACCGCAAGGAACACTTGCTACACGTTGCATGGCTGCGGGTTATGGTATGCCCGCTATATACACACCTGCAGGCGTGGGTACAGAAGTGGCAGTAGGTAAAGAAGTGCGAAATTTTAACGGAAAAGATTATTTAATGGAACTAGCTTTTGAAGCAGATTTTGCTATTGTAAAAGCATGGAAAGGCGATAAGCAAGGAAACTTAATTTACAAAGACACTGCACGGAATTTTAATCCTTTAATGGCAATGGCAGCAAAAATTACGATTGCAGAAGTAGAAGAATTGGTAGAAGATGGAGAACTAGATCCAAACTTTATACATACACCAGGCGTTTATGTACATCGTATTTTTCAAGGAATAAATTATGAGAAGCGGATAGAGCAGAGGACGGTGAGGAAAAGCCCCCTAAATCCCCCGAAGGGGGAGTTGTGAGGCCTGTAATTGTTGAATAGTTTGGCACTGCATGTTAAATTAATAAACTTCGAATTAAAGAAATTAGCATATTATCTCATTAGCAGATTAGCACATTTGCATAATTGCACATTTTCTCATTTTCACATTTTCTTACCATGGCTTTAAATAAATATCAAATAGCACAACGAATAGCACAAGAATTGCAAGATGGTTTTTATGTAAACCTTGGCATTGGTATTCCTACGCTGGTGGCAAATTATATTCCAGCAGGAATGGATGTAGTGCTGCAAAGCGAAAATGGATTGCTTGGCATGGGTCCATTTCCCATAGATGGAGAAGAAAGCGCAGATTTAATTAATGCAGGAAAACAAACCATAACAACACTGCCTGGCTCATCTATTTTTGATAGTGCCTTAAGTTTTGGGATGATACGATCTGGCAAAATAAATCTTACAGTATTAGGCGCTATGGAAGTAAGCGAACATGGTGATATTGCCAATTGGAAAATACCTGGCAAAATGGTAAAAGGAATGGGTGGTGCAATGGATTTAGTAGCAAGTGCAAAAAATATTATTGTGGCAATGATGCACACAAACCCAGCAGGCGAAAGTAAATTATTGAAGCATTGCACATTGCCACTTACTGGCACAAAATGCGTAAAAAAAATAGTAACCGATTTGGCAGTTATAGAAATTACCAATATTGGTTTTAAATTGCTAGAACGAGCACCAGGTGTTTCTGTAGATGAAATTATTTCTAAAACTGGCGCACCACTAATTGTAGATGATAATATAACAGAGATGAAATTTTAAGTTTCATTAATAATTCTTTTTTATTTCAAGTGAATTTTTGCATAAAATAAATTTCAGTTTTTCATCCTTCGCTATTGATAAATTTTTAGTGATATTTTACTAAATCTTATGCTTCTAAAATTTGCTATAACGCATAGTTATTCTACATTTGCGCCCTCATCAAAAAACATGATATGTCAGTATCACAATCGTCTGAAACAATCAAAAATGTTTTGACAACAACAGGAATACATACAAATATGCCTGTGCATTACCAACAAACGCCAGAGCAACTTTCTGCAACTACAGTTTCATTAGGTCAAGGAAAATTAAACGACACTGGTGCCTTAATTATTAATACAGGAGAATTTACCGGAAGAAGCCCAAAAGATAAGTTTTGTGTAAAAGATGAAATAACTGCTGAAGCAGTGCATTGGAATGAATTTAATATTGCCATTGCGCCAGAAGTGTTTGACAATATGCATGTAAAATTAGTAAAACATTTAAGCCAAAAAGAATTGTGGGTACGTGATTCATATGTATGCGCAGACCCAAAATACAGATTAAATATTCGGGTAGTAAACGAAAATCCATGGAGCAATTTATTTGCTTACAATATGTTTCTTCGTCCTACAGAAAATGAGTTGGAAAATTTTGCACCAGAGTGGACAATTTTGCACGCACCCAGTTTTCATGCAGACCCTTTAATAGACGGCACTCGTCAGCATAATTTTGCCATGACAAGTTTTACAAAAAAAATAATATTAATTGGCGGTACTGGTTATACTGGCGAAATTAAAAAAGGAATTTTTACCATTCTTAATTTTATTTTGCCACACCAAAAAAATGTGTTGAGTATGCATTGCTCGGCAAACGTAGGTACAGCAGGCGATACAGCGGTTTTCTTTGGCTTAAGTGGTACAGGAAAAACAACTTTAAGTGCAGACCCAAATAGAAAATTAATTGGTGATGATGAACATGGATGGACAGATGATAGCGTATTTAATTTTGAAGGCGGTTGCTATGCAAAATTAATAAACCTAAATAAAGAAAATGAACCAGAAATTTATAACGCCATTCGCCCAGGTGCATTATTGGAAAATGTTGGATTTATAGATGGTACAAATGTTGTAGATTTTGCAAACAAAGAAATTACAGAAAATACAAGAATAAGTTACCCATTAAATTTTATTAGTAATGCTTTAGAAGTTTCAATTGGTAAAACACCAAAAAATATTTTCTTTCTCACTGCCGATTCTTATGGTATTTTTCCACCAATAAGTAAGCTTACCACTGGACAAGCAATGTACCAATTTATAAGTGGTTATACAGCAAAAGTTGCAGGTACAGAAGCAGGCGTAAAAGAACCATCAGCAACTTTTAGCGCATGTTTTGGCGCACCATTTTTACCATTACATCCTGGCAAATATGCAGCTATGCTTGGTAAAAAAATGGAAGAAAATAATGTGAATGTTTTTATGATAAATACAGGTTGGAGTGGCGGCCCGTATGGTATTGGTAGCCGCATGAAATTGCCTTACACACGAGCTATGATAACCGCAGCGCTAGATGGTAAGTTAGACAATGTGGAATATGAAGCACATCCAATTTTTGGAATGATGATGCCAACAGAATGCCCCAATGTGCCAAGCGAAATATTGAACCCTCGCAATACCTGGGAAGATAAAAATGCGTACGATGAAAAAGCAATTGTACTGGCGAAAAAATTTATTGCAAACTTTGAAAAATACGCAAGCGGTGTAAGCGAAGAAATTTTAGCAGCTGCACCAAAGGTTAATTAATTTTTTTATTTTTAAAATGCCTCATCATATTTTGGTGAGGTTTTTTTGTGCGGTAACCATTGGTCATGAATCAGCATGGGTCCGGGCTATACGCTGTACCTTCGCTACGCTTCGGTGCCGCTTCTATCCCGCCGCTCGTCAGCTGCAAATCTTTTTTCAGCTTTTATTATGCAATAGATTGTGCAATAGATTATGCATTAAAAATATTATGGAAAAACAACGGTAGCTGAACCCTTAATTTTGTACTGAAATATTTCTTTGAGTAACTTAGCCAACTTTGTGCCTTTGTGGTTCAAAAAAATTATATTGCATCATAAAATAAAACGCATGAAATATCTACCACTCAACCCCGAAATATTTATTCAAAACAGAAAACGTTTTGTAAGCAAATTGCAAAAAAATAGTATTGCCATTTTTAACAGCAATGATGAACTACCAACCAATGGAGATGCAATACATAAGTTCAAGCAAAATTCAGATTTGTATTGGCTAACAGGTATAGAGCAAGAAGATACTATGCTCGTGTTTTTTCCAGATAATCCAGATGCAAAATATAGAGAAGTATTAGTGGTAGTAAGACCAAACGAAATGAAAGAAAAATGGGATGGGCATCGTTTGCGTATAGCAGAAGCACAAAAAATATCTGGCATAGAAACGGTGGTTTTTTTAGATGCATTGGATTCTATGCTACAACCATGGATTCATTTAGCAGAAAATATTTATTTAAACACAAATGAAAACGATCGTAAAGCAAGTTTAATAGCGGTAAGAGATTATCGTTATGCAAAAGAAATGCGTGCTCGTTATCCTTTGCATAATTACAAACGAAGTGCACCAATTTTGAAAGAATTACGTGCTATAAAAACGGCAGAAGAAGTAGAAGTAATGCAAAAAGCAATTGATATTACGGATATTACTTTTAGAAAATTATTGCAATTTATAGAACCTGGTGTAATGGAGTATGAAATACATGCAGAAATTATTCATTCATTTCTCATGCAGCGTGCTACAGGCGAGGCATACGGAAGCATTATTGCGAGTGGCGATAATGCAAGAGTATTGCACTATGTAGAAAATTGTAGGGAGTGCAAAGATGGCGACTTGATACTAATGGATTTTGGTGCAGAGTATGGTAATTATGCTGCTGACTTAACAAGAACAATTCCTGTAAATGGAAAATTTGGCCGCAGACAAAAAACGGTTTACAATGCATGTTTGCATTTGCATAAATATGCGGCGAGTATTTTAAAACCAGGAATTAGCATTATTGATTACACAGAAAAAGTAGGCGATGAAGCAACGATAATTTTTCAAAAAATAGGATTGCTAAAAAAGAGCGATATAAAAAATGAAGACCCAAACAATAGAGCGTATAGAAAATATTTGTATCATGGAATCTCGCATCATTTGGGTGTGGATGTACACGACCTTGGCACACGTACAGAACCGATAAAAGCAGGAATGGTTTTTACCATTGAGCCAGGTATTTATATTGAAGAAGAAAAAATGGGCGTGCGTATTGAAAATAATTTTTGGATAACGAAGAATGGTAATAAAGATTTGATGAAGAATATTCCTTTGGAGGTCGATGAAATTGAAAGTTTAATGAAAAGGATTCGCTAATTAGCCAATATGCTAATTTGCTAATGTTTTTAATTCGAGGTGTATAATATTTTTTAAATTTTAAATGATCAAATGATAAAGCAAATACCAAATATTTTTACCCTGCTTAATTTAATCTGCGGTTGTATTGCTATCACCTATACTTTACAAAATGGTATCAACATACAATATGATGGTAATCTCGTAGCATTGTCCGAAAAAATGTGGATGGCATCTTTATTTATTGGTATAGCAGCTGTGGTAGATTTTTTAGATGGTTTTGTGGCAAGGCTCTTTAATGCAAGTTCAGAAATGGGCAAGCAATTAGATTCTTTGGCAGATGTGGTAAGCTTTGGGGTAGCACCTTCTATGATAGTCTATCAATTTTTGCGCATGAGTTATGCAAGCGGCGAAAACGGCGTTAATACTTCGATGTGGTTGTTGTTTCC